>NZ_JBSGZP010000104.1:0-14989 GCF_053611065.1 Streptomyces sp. NPDC054840 | reverse complement strand
GGATCGATGTGATCCGCGCCCCATCCTCGTGCCAGGGGCTTTTAGGCCACCCTAACTTTGGGTACGGTTAGGTAAGCCTCACCGAATCGGGGATGGCCGCTGAACCGCAGAACCATTCCGCCCAGGGAGGTGAACCGCGTGTACGTCTGCTCTTGCTTCGGTGTCACCGACAAGCAGGTCAAGGAGCACGCGGCGGCCGGCGCCTGCACCCCCCGCCAGATCGCTTCGGCCACCAAGGCCGGCACCGACTGCGGATCGTGCGTGCGCACCATCCAGGGCATCCTCGGCCGTGGGGCGTGCCCCCGCCGGGAACTGCTGGAGAAGGGCCGGACGACGGCCGTACTCGCCGCGGAGCCGGGCGCGGCCCGTTCGGCGGAGCTGGCGGAAGCGGCCTAGAGCCGGTCAGCTCGGCTGTTCGATCAGCTGCGCGATGTAGAGCGGTTCGCCCAGGGACTCGATGAGCTCCAGCTGGGTGTCGAGGTAGTCGATGTGGTGCTCCTCGTCCTCCAGGATCTCCTCGAAGAGCCGGGCCGAGGTGATGTCACCCTTGCCGCGCATGACCTCGATACCCCGCTTGAGCCGGTCGATGGCCTCGACCTCGACCTGGCGGTCCGCCTGGAACATCTCCGTGAGCGTCTGCCCGACGCGCACATGGAAGAGGCGCTGATAGTTCGGCAGGCCGTCGAGCATCAGGATGCGCTCGGTGATCTTGTCCGCGTGCTTCATCTCGTCGATGGACTCTTCACGCGTGTACTTGGCGAGCTTGGTCCAGCCCTTGTTGTCCTGGATGCGGTAGTGCAGCCAGTACTGGTTGATGGCCGTCAGCTCGCCGGTCAGCTGCTCGTTCAGAAACTCAAGGACCTCGGGGTCGCCCTGCATCGCAGAGGCTCCTTCCAGGCAATGTCAGCTATGTGACGGGGCAGTTGCGCGCATCCTCGCACCGCCGCCGGGGACCGTCCAGTAAGTGCCTCCTTAGTGGGAGTTACCGTGACTTGCCCGAATCGGTCCAGGCCTGGTCATGACCACCCTGCCCAGTCTGTCACCATGGAGTCATGGGTCAGCCGGAAAGCCGGGAATCTCCGGGAGCAGAGCAGCTGGAGCTTCCACCGGGGCAGCGGCTGCAGAGGGGCTGGCCGGTCACCCACTACGGGCCCGTACCCAAGTTCAAGCCGGACCGCTGGGAGTTCCGCGTCTTCGGCGCGACGGCCGACGGGGACAAGCACTGCTGGAACCACGAGGAGTTCACGGCCCTGCCGTTCGACTCCGTCGTGGCAGATCTGCACTGCGTCACGAAGTTCAGCATGCAGGGCGCCGAATGGGGCGGTGTGCTCGCCCGTGAGATCCTCGCCCTGGCACCCCCCGCGCCGCAGGTCACCCATGTGATGGTCTGGGCCGAGTACGGCTTCAGCTCCAACCTGCGCCTGGCCGACTTCGCCTCCGACCGGACCGTCTTCGCCACCCACGAGGGCGGTGAACTGCTCACCGCCGAGCACGGGTTCCCGGTACGGCTGGTGGTTCCGCACCTGTACGCCTGGAAGGGCCCCAAGTGGGTCCGCGGCATCGAGTACATGACCGCCGACCGCCGCGGCTTCTGGGAGGAGCGCGGCTACCACAACATCGGCGACCCGTGGCGCGAGCAGCGCTATTCGTACCAGGAGGAGCCCGGGGAGGGCCCCGAACTGTAGGCGCGATCGCATGGGTGTCCGCCGCCGGCGTCACCTGGATGGCGGTACGGAGGCCGAGCCGGCGGCGCGGATCCCCCGCACGGTGGGCGCGTAGCCGAAGAACAACCGCGTGGGAACGCCGGCAACCGTCCCGTCGAATGACGGAGACCGTAGGCCCCCCGGGGTGGTACGCCTCAAGGAATCATCGGATCACCGCGGGCCGCGCAGCTCCTTCAGCAGCGCCACGTCCGCCGCGTGCCCTTCCTTGCCGCCGGGCGTCTCGATGATCAGCGGTACGCCGTCCATCGCGGGATGCGTGATCAGCTCCGCGAAGGCGTCCCGGCCGATGTGCCCCTGGCCGATGTTGGCGTGCCGGTCCTTGTGGGCGCCGACGCCCTCCTTGGAGTCGTTCGCGTGGACCAGCTTCAGCCGGCCTTCGCCCACCGTGTCCACGAGCAGGTCCAGCATCAGCTTCGGCCCGCCCGGCTCGGCCAGGTCGTGACCGGCCGCGAAGATGTGGCAGGTGTCCAGGCAGATGCCCAGCTTCGGATGGTGGTCGAGCGCCTCGAAGTACGGGCCGAAGTCCTCGGCGAGCGAGCACAGTGAGGAGCCCTGCCCGGCCGTGGACTCCAGCAGCAGGAACGGGTCGTCGTCGTGCGTCAGCTCGTCCAGCAGCGGCAGCATGTGCTTCCTGACCTGCGCGTACGCCACTTCACGGGGGCGGCCCCCGGTCGCCGACCCGGTGTGCACGACCACCCCGAGGGCGCCGATCTCCCGGCTGCGGCGAAGCGAGTGGCGCAGCGACTCCACCGACTTCTCCACGGTCGCCTCGGTGTGCGAGCCGAAGTTGATCAGGTACGGGGCGTGCACGTAGGCCGGGACGGACTCGGCCGCGCACTGCGCCCGGAACCGTTCGTCCTGCGCCGGATTGCCGACCGGCGTGGCCCAGCCCCGCGGATTGGCGACGAAGACCTGGACGGCCTCCGCCCCCATCTCCCGGGCGTAGGCCAGGCCGACCGAGGCGAGCCCCCCGGCAACGGGGACGTGCCCGCCCACTGGATTGCGCATCACGACGGCTTACAGCCCCTTGGTCTTGATGGTGATCGTGCTGCCCTCGGGGGCGTTCTGCCCGGCCGGCACCGACTGGGTGTCGATCGTGTTGCTGAAGGAGATCAGCGGCCGGTCCACCTTCACCTTGAAGCCGGCGGCCTCCAGCGCCTTGCGGGCCGCGTCCACGTCCTGGCCGGTCACGTTCGGGACCGGGACCTGCCGAGGACCCTTGGACACGGTCAGCGTGACCGTGTCCCCCGCCGCGGCCTGAGTGCCGGCGCCGACCGACTGGTTGGCGACCGTACCGGCCGCGAAGGGGGCGTTGACCTGCTCGGGGGCCGTCGCGACCTTGAGGCCCAGGGCCTCCAGAGCCGCCTTCGCCTGGTCGAGGGGGACCCCGGTCACGCTCGGGACCGGCACCGGTCGGCCCTTGCTGACGACGAGCGAGACCGCCGTGTCGGGCGCCCGCTTCTCGCCGCCCGCCGGATTCGTGCTGATCACCGAACCCTGGGCGATGTCCTGGCTGAAGGCCTGCGTCACCATGCCGGGCGCCAGCCCGGACCGCGTCAGCTCGGCCTTCGCCTCCTCCAGGGGCCGGCCCTTCAGGTTGGGGACGGCCACGACCTCGGGGCCGCGGGAGAGGGTGATGGTCACCGCGCCGTTGCCGCGGATCCGCCGGCCGCCCGGCGGATCGGTGTTCATCACCGTCCCGCGGTCGAAGGCGTCGCTGAACTTCCGGTCCACCCCCTTGACCCCGAGCCCGGCCGCGGACAGCTGGGAGCGCGCCTGCGCCTCGGTCTTGCCGAGCAGGTTGGGGACCTTGGTGAACTGCCCGGAGTTGATGTACCAGACGCCGACCCCCAGCCCGAGCGCGAGCAGCACGCCCGCGACGACGAGCAGCACCCCGCGTCGAGGCCGCCGCGCGGTGGCCCCGGCGGGGCGGGGTGCGGGCGGGGCGGGCGGCATCTCCAGGCGGGAGGTGTGCTGCACGGGCTGCTGCTGCACGGCCACCGGGCGCGGGATCACACCCGTACGGTCCTCGGCGGACGAGCGCTCCTCGGCGCGCGCCTGCGGCGGTACGGCGTCCAGTTCGGCGTCGCTGAGCAGCGCGCGGACCTCGCGGGTGAGGCCGAGCAGGGCGGCCGCGTCGTAGGGACGCAGATCGGGATTGCGGGCGGCGGCCTGCGCGACCAGTTCGTCGAGCCCGACCGCGAGGCCCGGGATCACGGCGGAGGGCGGCGGGACGTCTTCGTGCAGGTGCTGGTAGAGCACCTGCGCGGCGGTCCCGCCGAGGTGGGGCTTGGAGCCGCAGAGCATCTCGTACAGGACGACACCGCAGGCGTAGACGTCCACGCGGGTGTCGGCGGTACCGTTCTCGATCTGCTCGGGGGCCAGGTAGGAAACCGTGCCGAGGACGGAGCCCGTGGTGCTGGTCACCGAGTCGACCGACCGGACCAGCCCGAAGTCCGCGACCTTGACCCGGCCGTCGTCCCCGATCAGGACGTTCTCGGGCTTCATGTCGCGGTGGACGAAGCCGGCCCGGTGGGCGGCGCCGAGGGCGGCGAGCACCGGTTCGAGGATGTCGAGGGCGGCCCGGGGCTGGAGCGCGCCGCGCTCGCGGAGCACGTCGCGCAGGGTGCAGCCGGAGACGTACTCCATGGCCAGGTACACGTACGGCCCGTCCGTGCCCTGGTCGAAGACGGCGACCACGTTCGGGTGCGCGAGCCGGGCGACCGACTTCGCCTCGCGGATGAACCGGTCGACGAAGGCGGCGTCGGCGGCGAGGGCCGGGTGCATCACCTTCAGGGCGAGCACCCGGTCGAGGCGGGTGTCGACGGCCCGGTAGACCGTGGCCATGCCGCCGGCCGCGATGCGGGCGTCGATGCGGTAGCGGCCGTCGAGCACGCGCCCGACGAGGGGGTCATCCAGGGTCGTATCCACCCGGCGATTCTACGAGCCGCCGCGAAGCCCCCACCCCGGGCGGGTCGCCTTGCAGCGCAGCTGTGACGTGGGGCGGGGCGGGGCCGCGGTGTGCGGGGGTCGGGCGGGCGGGGCCGGGAAGGGACGGCGGGGCTTCGGTGGCCGGGAGCCGCTCCGATGCCGCCCGAGCGGCTCCCACCGCCCCCGGAGCCCCCGCGCCCCGCCCTCTCCTCAGAACGCCGGGCGTTCCGGGTCCAGGGCGGCCCGGCCCTCCGTGGGGGAGGACGCTTCCGCGAAGCGGCGCAGGGGGATGCGGCCCGCGCGGAAGGCGAGGCGGCCCGCCGAGACGGCGTCCCGCATGGCCGACGCCATGAGGACCGGTTCCTGCGCGCGGGTCACCGCCGAGGCCAGCATCACCGCCGCGCAGCCCAGCTCCATCGCCAGGGCCGCGTCGGACGCCGTGCCCGCGCCCGCGTCCAGGATGACCGGGACCGACGCGCGTTCCGTGATCAGCTCGAAGTTGTGCGGGTTGCGGATGCCCATGCCGGATCCGATGGGCGACCCGAGCGGCATGATCGCCGCGCAGCCCACGTCCTCCAGCTTCCGTGCGAGCACCGGGTCGTCGTTGGTGTAGGGGAGGACCGTGAAGCCCTCGTCCACGAGGATCTCGGCGGCGTCCAGCAGCTCGATGCTGTCGGGCAGGAGGGTCCGTTCGTCCGCGACCACCTCCAGCTTGATCCAGTCCGTGCCGAGCGCCTCCCGGGCCAGCCGGGCGGTGAGGACGGCCTCGCCCGCCGTGAAGCAGCCCGCCGTGTTGGGGAGGACCGAGATGCCGAGCTTGGTCAGCACGGACAGGACGGAGCCCTGGACCGTGGGGTCCAGCCGCCGCATCGCGACCGTGGTGAGTTCGGTGCCGGAGGCGACGAGGGCGCGTTCCAGGACGTCCAGGCTCGGAGCCCCGCCCGTGCCCATGATCAGGCGGGAGGTGAAGGTCCGGCCGCCCAGGGTGAAGAGGTCGTCCGCCATGTCGGTCAGCCTCCCTGTACCGCGGTCAGGATCTCGACCCGGTCGCCGTCGCCCACGACGGTGACCGGCCACTGCCCGCGCGGGACCACGGTCTCGTTGAGTGCGGCCGCGACGCCGGAGGGGGCGGAGGTCAGGGTGGCGACCACCGTGTCGAGGGTGGCGCCGGCCGCGACCTCGCGGAGCTCGCCGTTGACGGAGATGGTCATGCGTACGACTCCTGGCGCTCGGCGGAGAACCGGCGGGGGGTGAAGGGGCGCGCGATCTCCGGCAGGTCGCCGGTGGCCAGCAGCTCGGCGAGGACCTCGCCGGTGAGCGGGGTCAGCAGCACCCCGTTGCGGTAGTGCCCGGTGGCCAGGTGCAGGCCCGGCAGGTCGGTCGGGCCGAGCAGCGGGGCGTTGTCGGGGGATCCGGGGCGCAGCCCCGCCCGGGTCTCGGTGAGCGGGAGTTCGGTGATGCCGGGGACCAGTTCGTGGGCGTCGCGCAGGAGTTCGTAGACCCCGCCCGCGGTGACGGTGGTGTCCCAGCCGAGTTCCTCGCTGGTGGCGCCGACGACGAGTTCGCCGTTCTCGCGCGGCACCAGGTAGACGTGGCTGCCGCGGACGACGGCCCGTACGGTCCGTGAGAGGAACGGCGCGTAGGCGGCCGGCACCGTGAGCCGCAGGACCTGTCCCTTGACCGGCCGTACGGGAGCCACGACTTCTGGCGGTACGCCCGCCAGTCGGCCGGTGAACGAGCCCGCGGCGAGGACAACCTGGTCGGCGAGCAGCTCCGTACCCTCGTCGAGGAGGGCGCCGGTCGCCCGGTCGGCGGTGGTGAGCAGCCGCCGCGCACCCGCCCGGTGGATGGTCACGCCGGCGCGTTCGCAGGCGGCCAGCAGGGCGGCCGCGAGCCGGCGGGGGTCGACCTGGTGGTCGCCGTCGACGCGCAGCCCGCCGCGGACGCCCGGGGCGAGCATGGGCTCCAGGCGGCGGCACTCGCGGCCGGTGAGCCACTCGGACTCCAGCCCGCAGCGGCGCTGCAGGGCGTGCAGTTCGCGCAGGTGGAGGCGGTCGTCGGAGTCGAGGGCGACGGCGAGGGTGCCGCAGGCGCGGTAGCCGATGTCCGTGCCGCCGCTCGCTTCGGCGAGCTCGGCGGCGAACTGCGGATAGCGCGCGGCGGAGGCGAGACCGAGGCCGAGCAGGGCTTCCTCGCCGTAGTGCAGTTCGGTGACGGGGGCGAGCATGCCGGCCGCGACCTGGGCGGCGCCGCCGCCGGGTGCGGGGTCGGCGAGTACGGTGCGCAGTCCGCGCGCGGCGGCCCGCCAGGCGGTGACCAGGCCGATGATTCCGCCCCCGATGACGAGGACGTCGGATCCCTTTCGAGCTGTTCGGGATGAGTGCATGGGCGTCCAGCCCCTCCCTTCGCCGGCATGACCCGGATCAGGTTCGTACGGTCGGAGGCCGGCCAGCCTCCCTCTCAGCCCGGTGCGCCGGACTCCCGCGATAGGTACGGTGGCCAGACTAACCCGGCCGTGGATCGCGGGTAAGGCGGCACCTATTCCTGACGAAGCGTCAGATGATTAGGGTGGCGGCGTGAGCGAGCAGACGGAACAGAATCAGCACGGCATCGTGATCGTCGGCGCCGGAATGGCCGGGGTGCAGACCGCGGTGGCCCTGCGCGAACAGGGCTTCACCGGCCCCGTCACCCTGCTGGGAGCCGAACCCCACCAGCCCTACGACCGGCCCCCGCTGTCCAAGGCGGTACTCCTCGGCAAGGCCGAGGACTCCGCCTTCGACGTGGACTTCGAAGGCCTCGACATCGACCTCAGGCTCGGCGTCGAGGTCACCGGACTGCGCGCCGCCGTCCACGAGCTGGACACCGAGGCGGGACCGGTCCCGTACGGGACCCTCGTACTGGCGACCGGCGCGCGACCGCTGACCATCCCCGGCACCGAGGGAGTTCCGGGCGTGCACCTGCTGCGCACGCTGGACGACGCGGCCCGGCTGCGCCCGGTGCTGGCCGCGTCGCCCCGGGCCGTGGTCGTCGGGGCGGGCTGGATCGGCGCCGAGTTCGCCACCGCCGCCCGGGAGGCGGGCTGCGAGGTCACCGTGGTCGAGGCGGCGGACCGGGTGCTGGCGGGGGCGCTGCCCGCCGAGGTCACCGAACCGATGGCGCGCTGGTACCAGGAGGCGGGCGCGGAGCTGATCACCGGGGCGAAGGTCGCCGGGATCGAGGAGGGGCGGGTCCTGCTGGCGGACGGGCGGGCCCTGCCCGCCGGCGCGGTGGTGGTCGGCATCGGCGCGCGCCCCGCCACCGGATGGCTGGACGGGACCGGCGTGGAACGCGGCCCGGACGGTTCGATCACCGCGGACGCCTACCTGCGGACCTCGCTGCCCGGGGTGTACGCGGTCGGCGACTGCGCCTCCTTCCCGTCCGGGCGGTACGGGACGCGGCTGCTCGTGCACCACTGGGACAACGCGCTGCAGGGGCCCCGGGTGGTCGCGGCGAACATCCTGGCCGGGGAGCCGGCCCAGGTCTACGACCCGGTACCGTACTTCTGGTCGGAGCAGTTCGGGCGCTTCGTCCAGTACGCCGGCCATCACGGCGCGGCCGACACCCTGCTCCTGCGCGGGGACCCGGGCGGCCCCGCCTGGTCCGCGTGCTGGCTGAGCGACGGCGCTCTGGTCGCCGTCCTGGCCGTGGGCCGTCCGCGCGACCTGGCGCAGGGCCGCAAGCTCATCGAGACGGGCGTCCCCCTGGACCCCGCCAAGGTCGGCGACCCCTCGGTCCCGCTGAAGTCGGCCCCGGCCTGACGGCCGACCGGGGCACGGACCGCGACCCGGACGGTGCCGCTCAGGTACCGGCGGCGGAGCCGAGATGGCAGGCTTGTGCCTGTGACCGAGATTGACGCAAAGATCGATGCCCTTGTCCCCTCGTGGCTGTACCTCCCCGACATCGCGGAGATGCTGAACATCGAGGTGACCCGGGTCCGCCAGATGGTCAAGGAAGGGCAGCTCATCGCTGTCCGCCGGGGCGAGAACCGCTCCCTGCAGGTGCCGGCCCCCTTCATCGACGGCGACAAGGTCGTCAAGGGCCTCGTCGGTCTGCTGACCGTGCTGCGCGACGACCGCTTCACCGAGGAGGAGATCCTGGAATGGCTCTTCACCGAGGATCCGACCCTGCCCGGCACCCCCGTGCAGGCGCTGAGCGAGAATCGCGGCACGGAGGTGAAGCGCCGCGCTCAGGCGCTCGCCCTCTGACCTGATCGCCTTCGCTCCACAGCGGTGTACGGGCCGTGGCCCGGCCCGTACACCGCATCCACCACGGGGGGTACACCCATGCAGCTGTCCGACGCCCGGCTCTACCTCTGCACGGACGCCCGCAAGCGCCAGGGTGACCTCCCCGAGTTCCTCGACGCCGTGCTCTCCTCGGGCGTGGACATCGTCCAGCTCCGCGACAAGGGCATGGAGGCGGGGGAGGAGCTCGAACACCTCCAGGTCTTCGCCGAGGCCGCCCGCCGCCACGGCAAGCTCCTCGCCGTGAACGACCGCGCCGACGTCGCCCACGCCATCGGCTCCGACGTCCTGCACCTCGGCCAGGGCGACATTCCCGTCCCCGCGGCCCGCGCCATCCTCGGCGAGCGGGTGCTGGTCGGCCGGTCCTGCCACGCCGAGGACGAGGTCGACGCGGCCGTCGCCGAAGCCGGCGTGGACTACTTCTGCACCGGCCCCTGCTGGCCCACCCCCACCAAGCCCGGCCGCCACGCCCCGGGCCTGGACCTCGTCCGGTACGCGGCCTCCCTGGAACAGGGCCGCCCCTGGTTCGCCATCGGCGGCATCGACGGCTCGAACCTGGACGAGGTGCTGGACGCCGGAGCCACCCGCATCGTGGTCGTCCGCGCTCTCACCGAGGCCATCGACCCCGGCGCGGCCGCCGCGGAGCTCGCCAAGCGGGTCCGGGCCCGCCTCGCCTGAGTCCCGTCCGCCCGGCCAACGGGTGGCCGCGCTGCCCCGTACCGACGTCTTCCGGCCAGAGCCGGTCCTGCACGTGTCCAAAAACGTGTCCAAAAGGCGGACAAGGCTTCGGCGTCCGCCGGGCCACGTCTAACCTGCCCCCATGGCCTCTGGTACCGCTTCCACCTGGTCGGATCGTGCACACACGGTCCGCGACCTCCTCGCGTCCGGGCGCTCGTACTCCTTCGAGTTCTGGGCCCCGAAGACGGAGAAGGGTGAACGCAACCTCTGGAACGCCCTGCGCCGGGTCGAGGCGGTATCTCCCAGTTTCGTCTCCGTGACCTACGGAGCCGGCGGCTCCACCCGCGGCGGCACCGTCAAGGCCACCCAGGAAATCGCCGCGGACACCACCCTCACGCCCGTCGCGCACCTCACCGCCGTGGACCACTCGGTCGCGGAGCTGCGCAACGTCATCGGGCAGTTCGCGGACGCCGGGATCCGGAACATGCTCGTCGTGCGCGGAGACCCGCCGGGCGACCCGATGGGCGAGTGGGTGGCGCACCCCGAGGGCGTGCACTACGCCGCCGACCTGGTCCGGCTGGTCAAGGAGTCCGGGGACTTCTGCGTCGGCGTCGCGGCCTTCCCCGAGATGCACCCGCGTTCGGCGGACTGGGACACGGACATCCGGCACTTCGTGGACAAGTGTCACGCCGGTGCCGACTACGCGATCACCCAGATGTTCTTCGATCCCGAGAATTATCTGCGGCTGCGCGACAGCGTCGAGAAGGCGGGCTGCGAGACCCCGATCATCCCCGAGGTCATGCCTGTTGTGGGTATCAAGCAGCTCGACCGACTGCCCCAACTCAGCAACGCGGTCTTCCCCGCGGACGTGAAAGAGCGCATGCTCGCCGTCAAGGACGACCCGGCCGCTGTACGCTCCATTGGCATCGAGTTCGCCACGGAGTTCTGCGCGCGACTGCTGTCCGAGGGTGTCCCGGGACTGCACTTCATCACGCTCAACAATTCCACGGCGACTCTCGAAATCTACGAGAACCTGGGCCTGCACCAGCGGGCCTGAGCGGCCGTCCCCGTTCCCGCGCCGGCGGCCGTACCGAGAGGGGCCATGCATGGGAATGACGGTCCTCTACATCGCGTTCGGTTTCGTCGCGCTGTGGCTGCTTGCCGAGGTCCTGATGCAGTACAAGGCCCGGCTCCGCTGGCGCCTGCTCGCCTTCGCCGGCTTCCTCGGCGTGGTCGCCGGCGTGATACTGCCGTCGGTGCCGGTCATCGGCGCCGGCGCTTTGGCGTTCGCCCTGGGCCAGACCCTGGTGACGCTGTCCTTCCGCAAGGGCTTCGTCGCCGGCTGGGCGGTGCGCCGCGGCGGTGAGCCCGTACGGCAGACGCGCCGCCGCCGGGCCTCGGGCACCAAGCCGGAGCCGGCCCTCCAGGTCACCGCGCTGCAGTACGAGGACGCCGACGGGTCCGGATCCGGGGACCGGGACGGAGCCGCCGAGGAGCGGTCGTTCCGGGACGCGCCCCCGCCGGTCTACAGCACGGAGCCGGTTCCCGAGGACACCGGGTCCTACGGGATACAGAGTTTCGCGCCCCCCGCGGTCGACCGGACCGCGGCCTTCGCCTCGCCCTTCACCACGGCCGAGCAGGACGCCCACCAGTACGCGGCCTACTACGACCAGCAGAACCAGGGCGGCTACGACTACTCGGGCGGCTACCCGACCGGCGACCAACAGCAGGTCTACGCCGCCTACTCGGACCCGTACATCGGCACCGGCGGCGGCGTCGCACCGCCCCAGCCGTACGACTACACCCCGTACGCCGACTACGGGCAGCAGCAGTACTCCACGGACACCCCGCCCGGCGGGGTCTGGGTCCCCCAGCAGCGGTCCACCGACGGGGCCGGGCAGTCCTACCCGATGGAGGACCAGGGCGAGCAGCCGCAGCAGTACCCGTACCCCCAGCAGGGCGGGTACGAGCAGTACCGCTACTGACGATCACCGCCGCCGGTCACTGGGAGCCGCGGAACTCCGCGCCCTCCACGATCAGTCCGGCCACCAGGGCCCCGGTCATCCCGGCGTGCGCCAGCCCGCCGCCGGGGTGGGCCCAGCCGCCCGCCAGGTACAGCCCGGGCACGGCCGTGGTGTTGGCCGGCTGGAGCAGCCGGCCCCCCGCCCCTGCGAGGGCGGGCGGGGGCACCGCGCCGCCCAGCGCACCGGTCGCCGCCTCGATGTCGGCCGGGGTGCGCACCTCGTGCCACAACAGCCGCTCCCGCAGGCCCTGTACGGCCTTCTCCGCGAGGCCCAGCAGCTCGGCGGGCTCCGAGGTGCCGGGGCCGGGTACGGCGCTCACGGTGACCGCCTCGTGCTCCTCGTCGGGCCGGGTGGCCGGATCGTCCGGGCGCATGACGGTGACCTGCCTCCCGGAGGCGTGCACCAGGGTGCGGTGCACGGCCGTGGCGGGGCGTGGGCCGCGCAGCGCGAGCAGCAGCGTGATCCGCCCCGGTACGCCCTCCCCGCGGGCGGGGACCGCCCCCGACGGCCACGGCAGCGAACCGGCCGGCAGCTGCCGGGGGTCGATCCCGCACACCACGATGTCGGCGGCCGCCTCACCGCCGTCGGCCAGCCGGACCCCGGCCGCCCGGCCGTCCGTGGCCAGGACCTCCCGGACCTCCGCCCCGAAGACGAAGGCGACCTTCCGCTCCAGGCAGCGCTCGTACACGGCGGTGGCCAGGGCCCGCATCCCGCCGCGCACGTACCAGCTGCCGAAGGTCTGCTCCATGTACGGGAGCACGGCCGCCGAGGCGGGCGCGGTGGCGGGGTCGATCCCGTACCCGCGCACCAGGCCGGTCAGCAGCTCCGCGAGGGCGCCGCCCAGCTCCCGTTCGGCCACCTCGGCGAGGGTCGGCGGACGGCGGCGCAGCAGGCCGCTCCTGCGCAGGGCCGGGTAGGGGTCGTCGCCCAGGCTCCGGCGGGCGCCGGGCCGCAGGGGCTCCTCCAGCAGCGGGCGCCGGGTGGCGTCCCAGGCGTCGCGGGCCCGGCCCAGGACGGCGTTCCAGCGCTCGCCCGCGCCCGGGCCGAAGGCGGATTCCAGGGCGGCGGCGACACCGCCGCGGGAGGCGCCGGGGAGGGTGACGTCGATGCCGTGGTGGGGGAGGACGTGCCGGACGGCCGGGTCCACCTGGACCATGTCGACGCAGGTCTCCAGCGGCCGCTTGCCGGTCTTCACGAAAAGATCGCGGTAGACGGCCGGCAGGTGCAGCAGCCCGGGCCCGGTGTCGAAGGCGAAGCCCTCGCGCTCGTACCGGCCCACGGCTCCGCCGTAGGTCGTCCCGCGTTCGTACACCGTCACCCGGTGCCCCGCCACGGCCAGCCGGGCCGCCGTCGCCATCGCGCCCATGCCGGCGCCGATCACCGCAATACGTGCCATGCGGCCGAGCCTATCGACCCAGGTGGGGGCCCTGCGGTCAGCGGGGTGGGGCTCCGGTGGCCTCACGGACCCCGGCGGCCAGCCGCTTCTCCTCGCGGCGCTGGGCGCGGCGGCGCAGGAAGCGGCGAATCCGGCTCCAGAGGAAGATCAGTACGGCCAGTCCGGCGGCCAGCAGCACGGCCGCGATGATCGCGGCGGCCTCGGGATTGAACATCGCGAAGGTCACGAGTCCGGCCACACCGAGATCCTCGGCGATGCTCATCCCCACATTGGTGAAGGGCTCGGGCGAGGTGTTGATCGCCATCCGGGTGCCGGCCTTGACGAAATGGCTGGCCAGCGCTGTGGAACCGCCGACCGCGGCGGCGGTGATGTCGGAGAGCGAACCGCTCTGCCCGGCCAGCAGCGCACCGATCACGGCACCGGACACGGGGCGGATCACCGTGTGCACGGTGTCCCATATGGAGTCCATGTAGGGGACCTTGTCGGCGATCGCCTCACACAGGAACAGCACGGCCGCGACGACCAGTACGTCGGTGCGTTGCAGTGAGGCGGGGACCTCGTCGGTCAGGCCGGTGCGGCCGAAGATGCCGAGCAGGAGGACCACGGCGTAAGCGTTGATCCCACTGGCCCAGCCGCTGGTGAAGACCAGGGGGAGCACACTCATCGGATCATCATGCCGTACGGGAACGCAGAAAAGTGAGGGGACGGCCGCATGGCGGCCATCTCCTCACCCACGTTGTCCGGGGTCAGGCCGTCTAGTGCCCCTGCTCGTCACGGCGGCGCTGCCACCGTTCCTCGATGCGGGTCATCATCGACCGACGCTGCCGGTTCCGGCCACGGGCCGGACCGCCAGTACTTCCGGAGACGGGCTGCTCGCCAGGCTTGGGTGCCTTGCGCCAACCGGTGACCACCAGGACCGTACATCCCAGCATGACGAGGAAACCCACCACGCTGATCCAGAGCACGTTCGGAATGATCACACCGGTCATGAGGAGCGCGATACCCACCACAATGCCTGCGACTGCCTGGTAGACCCGTCGCCGGGTGTACGTACGCAGTCCGCTTCCCTCAAGCGCTGTCGCGAACTTGGGATCTTCGGCGTACAGCGCTCGCTCCATCTGCTCGAGCATTCGCTGCTCGTGCTCCGAGAGCGGCACGGGAGTCCTCCTCATCCGTCGGTCGCGGGGGTGGCGACCAGGGGTCCCCTTCAGGATAGGCGGGGAATCGCCCCCGTGACACCCGCCCTGTGCACCGCGTCCCAGGGGACACGGCCCAGAAATGACGCAGCCGATGGAAGCGCTGCGTGAAAACCGTACCGCCGCGGGGCCGGTCACTGAGGCCCTTATTCCCCAATGGTCCGTCCACCATGCCGGTCCTGCACCTGATCATACGGGGCCGACCGGCGGATCGGAGGGCGTGTGACCGACTCCGCCCGCGGTAGGCCGCGGGCCGGCCCTAGGCCCGCTTCTCACCCAGGACGTGCAACTGGGTGGCGACCGCGTGGAAGGCGGGCAGCTCGGCCGCGGCCTCCTCCAGACGCAGCAGCGCCTCCACGGCGCCGGGCTCGGTGTCCACGAGGACCCCGGGCACGAGGTCGGCGAAGATCCGCACGCCGTGCACCGCGCCGACCGCGAGGCCGGCGCCGCCGACCAGCTCGGAGAGCTGCTCGGCGGTGAAGCGGCGCGGTACCGGGTCGCCGGAGCCCCAGCGGCCGGCCGGATCGGTCAGGGCGGTGCGGGCCTCCGTGAAGTGCCCGGCCAGCGCGCGGGCCAGCACGGCCCCGCCGAGGCCGGCGGCCAGCAGGCTGAGCGTGCCGTCGGCGCGCAGCGCGGCCACCGTGTTGGCCACGCCCCCCGCGGGGTCGTCCACGTACTCCAGCACGCCGTGGCAGAGCACCACGTCGTAGGCGTCCCGTTCGACGACGTCCAACAGACCCTGGGCGTCGCCCTGGACGCC
>NZ_JBSGZP010000103.1:0-15071 GCF_053611065.1 Streptomyces sp. NPDC054840 | reverse complement strand
GGGGATTACGGGACAGCCCTTAGGCTGGCCTGGCGGTGCCGGTTGTTCGATACCGGCCTGGTGAGGAAGGTGTCAGCATGTCGGAGTCCGACGACGAGCTGGCCGAGGTTCAGCGTGCGCACTGGCAGCAGGCCTACCGCGAACATCCCGGTATGTACGGCGAGCAGCCGTCCGAGCCGGCGGTCCGTGCCGCCGCCGTCTTCCGGGCCGCCGGTGCCCGCGAGGTGCTGGAGCTGGGTGCCGGCCATGGCCGTGACGCGCTGTACTTCGCCCGCCAGGGTTTCTCGGTGGTGGCCGGCGACTTCAGCCCGGTGGGACTGGAACGGCTTCGGGAAGCCGCCACTGCCCAAGGCGTGGCCGGGCGGGTCTCCACGGCGGTGCACGACGTTCGCGAGCCCCTGCCGCTGCCGGACGACTCGGTGGACGCCGTGTTCGCGCACATGCTGCTCTGCATGGCACTGTCCACCCAGGAGATCCACGCCCTGGCCGCCGAGGTTCGACGGGTACTGCGGCCGGGCGGAGCCTTCGTCTACACCGTCCGCCACACCGGGGACGCCCACTACCAGGCCGGTACCGGGCACGGAGACGACATCTGGGAACACGGCGGCTTCGCCGTCCACTTCTTCCCCCGCGACTTGGTCGACGCCCTCGCCGAAGACTGGACTCTGCACGAGGTCGCCGCCTTCGACGAAGGCGGCCTTCCGCGGCGATTGTGGCGCGTCACGCAGACCCTTCCCCCCGGTGAGTGCCCCTGAGGGCCCAGTGCTGTCCGATCTCGGGTTCTGGCTCAACTTCTTTCATGCCGCCCCGATGCTCGGTGCACCGGGGCGGCGGCGTCGTCACGCAGTCCTCACCGCACGAGACCGTGATCGCCGGGCAGTGCGCGCGGTGCAGCAGCCCGTGGACGACCGATCCAAGGCGCATGCCTGTGCAACCGCCTTCGCCCGGACGGCCCACGACCACGGCGAGGGCGTGTTCGGCGGCATCTGCTCCGCTTCGTCACGAGCGAAACCGGGAGCACGGCATGGGCACGCGGAAGGCACCGACCGGGACTTCCCGGATACGCCGCTGTCCGAATCCGGATTTTTCGCGCGGACTACGTCGCCTCGCGCACCTCCGTGAAGCAGCGGGGGGGCTGGTCGGCCCCATAGGGGGCCCAATCGGCCTCTCCTCGGTCGTCGCGCCACAGGCGACGCTGGAAGAGGACCGCGGCCCCGCGCCGCCCGAGGAGGTTCTGACCATGAAGCACCATGTGACCGTCGGCGTGGACGGCTCTCCGGAGAGCCGGGCCGCAGCCCGTTGGGGCGCCCGGGAGGCGGCCTTGCGCAAGGTACCGCTGCGGCTCGTCCACGCCGTCGACTGGCTGATCAGCCCCGTTGTACCGGTGCCGGGCCGCGAAGTGGCCGACCGTTGGGCAGACGAGGCTCTCACCGAGGCCTTGCAGGACGTGCGACGTCGCCATCCCGGCCTGGAGGTCACGACGAGATGCCTCTCCGGCAGGCCGGCGGCAGCCCTGGCCGCCGAGGCGGCGGACGCCGGGCTGCTCGTACTCGGCTCCCGCGGGGTGGGAGTCGTGGTCGGATTCCTCGTCGGCTCGGTGAGCTTGTCGACACTGGCGGCCACCGAGACGCCGGTTGTGCTCGTACGCGCGTCGGACGCGCCCGATGAGGCCGAGCCCGTCCGGTACGGGGAGATCGTCCTGGGTGTCGACATCCACGAGGCCGCGGACAAGGTTGTGGCCTTCGCCTTTGAGGAAGCCGACCGTCGCGGCTGCGCCCTGCGAGTGATCCACGGCTGGAAGATGCCCTCCCTCTACGAGTACGCGCCCTTCTTCGACCCGGAGAACGAGCGGGAGGTCGGCCGGAGTGTCACCGTGATGCTCGACGACATGCTGATGCCGTGGCGGCACAAGTTCCCGTCCTTGTGCGTCACCCACGAGGCGTTCATGGGGCCCGCCGGCGACCAGCTCGTCCGAGCCGCAGCGAGCGCGGACCTCGTCGTGGTGGGCCGCCATCTGCGCAGCTCCCCTGTGGGGGCGCACCTGGGCTCCGTGGCCCATGCGGTCCTGCACCACGCCGCCGCCCCCGTCGCGGTCATCGCTCACGACTGACGGCCCTACTCACAAGGAAGACCGGACATGTCTCACCGCACCGTCGCAGACGTCATGACCAGGAACGTGGCCACGGCCGGCCCCGAAGCGTCACTCAAAACGGTCGCCCGGATGCTCGACGACAACGCGGTCTCGGCCCTGCCCGTCGTGGACACCCGTCACCACCCGATCGGCATCGTCTCCGAGGCGGACCTCCTCCGCAGGCAAGCCGGCCTGCCCGACAACGAAGGGCGTGACCCCCTGCCCCGTACGGCGCCGATGGACCGTGCCTCCATGGACGCCCGGACCGCCGGCGATCTGATGTCCACCCCCGTTCTGACCGCCCGCCCGGCATGGGGCATCGTCGAAACGGCCCGCTTCCTGCACGAGCGGGGCGTGAAGCGTCTGCCGGTGGTCGATGAAACCGGAACCCTGGTCGGCATCGTCAGCCGTACCGACCTGTTGCGGCCCATGCTCCGTCGCGACGACGCCATCCGCGATGAGATCGTCGACGATGTGCTGAGCCGGACGCTCAGGATGACACCCAGCGGCGTCGCAGTGACCGTACGCGAGGGGGTCGTCTCTTTGAACGGCCAGGTCGAGGACCGGTCCACCATTCCGGTGATCGAACGACTGTGCCAGTCGGTGGACGGGGTCGTCAGCGTGGACCAAGCCCTCGGCTACGCGATCGACGACCTGTCGTCGGCTGCCGATCCGGACCGCGCCGCCCATTGACCCTCACGACAACGGGCGGAAAGAGCGCAGCTCTGGAGGCATCATGAAGCACCTTCGCACCGTCGAGGACGTGATGACCCATGCCGTCATCTCCGTCGACCGCAGAACACCGTTCAAGGACATCGTGGAGACCATGCGTCAGTGGCGGATCAGCGCCCTGCCCGTCCTGTCGGAGGAAGGCCGGGTCGCCGGCGTGGTGTCCGAGGCGGATCTCCTGCTCAAGGCCCAGGGCGCGGACGAGTCCCGAGCAGTGACCGCCGGGCAGCTGATGACCGTACCGGCTGTCACCGTGACCAAGGACGCCGACATCCCCGGCGCCGCCCGCCTGATGGCCCGCGGCCACCTCAAGCGGCTCCCCGTCGTCGACGGCGATGGCCTCCTCGTCGGCGTGGTCAGCCGGGGCGACCTCCTCAAGATCTACCTCCGCCCCGACGCCGACATCGCCGAGGAGCTGCGCGAACTGATCATGGCAGAGCTCATCCCCGCCGGCTCGGCCATGGTGCAGGTCCACGTGGCCGACGGCATCGTGCACCTGGACGGCTCCATCCCCGACCCGGCCCTCAAAGACGTGCTGGTGCGTGTCGCACGCACCGTACCGGGGGTCGTGGACGTCACGGCGGTGCGCCTCGACACCAAGGTCCGAGCGTGAGGGAGGCCGACGATGAGGCATCGCAGCGTCGCCGACCTGATGACTCCGACAGCCGTCAGCGTCCAGCGGGGCACCCCGTTCAAGGAGATCGCCAGGCTCCTCAAGGAGTTCGACATCTCCGCCGTGCCCGTGGTGGACGAGGCCGAGCATCCCGTGGGCGTCGTCTCCGAAGCCGACCTGCTCCGCAAGCGCAGCTACGGCAGCGGCACCAACACCGCCGCCGATCTCATGACCAGCCCCGCCATCACCGCCCAGACCGAGTGGAGCGTCGTCCGCGCGGCGCGAGTCATGCGGGGGCACCAGGTCAAGAGACTGCCCGTGGTGGACTCCAGTGGCCGGCTGATCGGCATCCTGAGCCGCAGTGACCTGCTTCAGCTCTTCCTGCGCAGGGACCACGCCATCCAGGAGGAGATCCTCGAAGACGTACTGACCCGCACCCTGGGCCTCAGCCCGTCGTCGTTCACGGTCGAGGTCAACGACGGGCTGGTGACCCTCAGCGGCACCGTCAGTCGACGCAGTCTGGTTCCCATCGTGCTGCGCCTGTGTCAGAGCGTCGACGGCGTCGTGGACGTGGCCAACCGGCTCGACTACGAGCAGGACGACGTGTCGGTCGGTGCACGGACGCCCACCGAGCGCTAGGAGAAGAGCATGAAGCATCGGGAAGTCCGCGAGCTGATGACCCGCGAGGTCGTCGCCGTCCCCATCAGCGCCCCCTTCAAGGAGATCGCCCGCACCCTGACGGAACACAAGGTGTCGGCCGTCCCCGTCGTCGACCATTCCGGCCACCCGCTCGGCGTGATCTCGGAGCGGGACCTGCTGCCGAAGTCCGCAGGACAGAGCGACTACTTCCGGTCGCTTCCCGAACGGGAGGCCTGGCAGGAGGACAAGGCCGCAGGTACGCGCGCCGAGGAGCTGATGTCCTCGCCCCCCGTGTGTGCCCGGCCGGAGTGGACCGTCGCCGAAGCGGCCAGGCTGATGGAAGCACAAGGAGTCAAGCGGCTCCTGGTCGTGGACGACTCGGACGTACTGATCGGAATCGTCAGCCGACGGGACCTGCTACGGATCTTCCTGCGGGACGACGAGGACATCCGTCACGAGATCATGGGTGACGTGCTCGACCTCAGCCTGCGTCAGAGCCCCTCGGCCGTCACCGTGGCCGTCACCGACGGCCGGGTCGAACTGCGCGGAACCGTCGACTTCAGGAGCCTCATCCCGCTCATCGAACGCCTCTGCCGGACCGTGGACGGCGTGGTCTCCGTAACCCAGCATCTCGGCTACGCCATCGACGACACGAATTCAGCCTGAAGAAGCCGCCGATCCGCCTCGACACGGGCGGGACGAACTACCGCGCCCATGTGGGCCACTGCCGGGAGAAGCCCTCATGCACGATCGAATCGTCGTCGGCCTCGACGGATCCGCGGAAAGCCTCGCGGCGGGCCACTGGGCGGCGCGAGAGGCCGTCCTGCACGGCGTGCCGCTTCGCCTCGTCCACGCCGAGGAATGCTCGTCGCCCCGGGGCCTCCCGGTGCCGACGAGCGAAGTCCGCCGCCACTGGGCTCAGACGCTGATGAACGAGACCGCCGACGAACTGCGTGCGAGCCACACCGAACTGGACGTCGATGTTCGGTCACTCGACGGCAGACCGGCCGCCGAGCTCGCCGGCGTCGCGGCCGACGCGAACATGATCGTCCTGGGTTCCCGGGGACTGGGCACCGTCACGGGCTTCGTCCTCGGTTCCGTCGGCATGGCGGTCATCCGGGCGACGGTACGGCCGGTGGTCATGGTGCGTGCGAGCGAGGACGCGGTACCGCGCCCCGACGGCCGGCACGCCGCCCGCGAGGTTCTGGTAGGCGTTGACATCAGCCGGCCGTGCGATGCGCTGCTCACCTTCGCCTTCGAGGAGGCAGCACGGCGGGCCTGCACCCTCCATGTTCTGCACAGCTGGTCACCGCCTCCACTGGTGGGATACGGCGCGGCGTACGACCCGAGAGTGCACGCCCAGCTCGAAATCAGCGCGAATGCCTCTTTGCGCGACGTCCTGGGGCCCTGGCAGGACAAGCACCAGGATGTCGCGGTCATTTCGCGCGCGAGCGCCGGGCATGCCGCTACCGAGCTCGTCGAGAGGTCCTCCGAAGCAGGTCTCATCGTCGTCGGCCGCCGCATCCGGAGGTCCTCGATCGGCGCACACATCGGACCGGTCACCCACGCGGTCCTCCACCACGCCGAGGCGCCCGTCGCCGTCATCGCGCACGATTAGCGGCACAAGGCGCCGCGCTGCGGCTTACCGCTCCGCGCAGATCGTCTCGACGAAGTGCCCCACCTGTTCCTCGGACAGATGCCTGGCGAGATCGGCCTCGCTGATCATCCCGACGAGGCGGTGGTCGGCGATCACCGGGACACGTCGGATACGGTGATCCTGCATCGTCTGCAGCACTTCGCTCGTGTCAGCGCCGGCGTCGACCGTGACCGGCTTGCCCTGCGCGAGCTGCCCGGCTGTCATGTGGTGCGGGTCCTTGCCCTTGGCAAGGCACTTCAGCACGATGTCACGGTCGGTGATGATGCCGTGCAGACGGTCGTCAGGCCCGCAGATCGGCAGAGCGCCGACGTCCAGTTCGCTCATCCGCCGGGCCGCGTCCATGAGCGTCTCGGTCTCCTGTACGCAGGTGGCACCGCTGTGCATGATGTCCCGTGCGGTGGTCATGGCTGCCTCCTCACGCGCGTATCCCTGTCCGTCTCCAGTCTGGACTTGGGCCCAGCGCCGCGCTCGTCGACGCGAGATTCCGATGAAACCGAAGACCAAGCTGTGGCCAGGACATGTGTAGCGGCGAGCGGGCCTCCGCACGGGGCGTCGCCATTCTCCTTAATCCGGCTCCATGTAAGGGCGGCGGAAGACCGGCGCCTGACCGGAGCCGTACGGGCGTACGGCCGCCATCGCCTGGATGACCGCGGCCTCCAGGAGGCCGCCGGTGTCGATGGGGACGGCCTCCGCCCACGGCGGTTCCGCGGTTGCCATGGCCTTGGCCACCTCAGGGGTTGCGTCGGAGGCTCCGGGGGCGCGGGTGGTCAGGCGCACCGCCGACACCTCTCCCGGAGCCTGGCAGTGCAGGGCCACCAGGTCGGCACTGGTGCGTTCGGCCAAGCGCAGGGCGGCATCGCGCTGTCCCGCGTCGGACCAGGTGGCGTCGAGGACGACTGACTCGCCGCGGGACAGCAGGGTGGACGCCCGGTCGAGCAGGGCCGCGTACGTCCTCGCGGTCCACTCGGGCGTGTACAGCCCTTCGCCGTACCCGGCGGCCACGGATTCCTCCTCCGGGATGCCTGCCAGCTCCTTGCGCAGGCGGTCGCTGCTGAGCAGTGTGACGCCCAGACGATCGGCCAGTGCGCCGGAGAGCGTGGACTTCCCGCTGCCCGGGAGGCCGCCGATGAGGGTCAGGCCGACGGCGGAGGTGCGCAGGTGGCGCAGCGTCGTGGTGACCAGGCGCCGCGCTGACGCCTGCGCGCCGCGAGCGCCTTGAGCTGCCTGGATCAGGGACACCTTGGCCCGGACGAACGCGCGGTAGGCGACGTAGTGGTGCCACAGGGACGGCGGTGCGGGGTCACCGGAGTACTCGCCGTACTGGGCGAGGAAGAACGCCGCGGCCTCCGGGGCACCCGTCTGCTCCAGGTCCATGGCGAGGAAGGCCGCGTCGTCGAGTCCGTCGACATGGCGGAGGCGGTCATCGAATTCCAGACAGTCCAGGATGCGGGGGCCGTCGTCGAGGCAGAAGATGTCCTGGGCGAGCAGGTCGCCGTGGCCGTCGACCACCCGCCCCTGCTCGATACGGGCATCGAACAGGGTCTCGCGGCCTGCGAGATAGCGACGCACCAGGCGCTGCGCCTCGTCCACCCCGTCGAGCAGCCCGCCGTCTCCAGTCAGTCCCCTGACCTGAGTGAAGCTCGCTTCCCAGCGTGCGGACAGCGCGTCCCGCCTGCCCTGATCGTCGATGTCCGGGCCGCGTGGCGCGTCCGCGTGGCGGGAGGCGAGGAGGCGTGCGACGGACCGCAGGGCGTCGTCGACGTCGGCGCCTTCACTGACGAGCAGGGACAAGCGACGTTCCGCCGGCATACGACGCATCACCACGAGAGGTTCGGGCGTTTCCGCGTCCGGTCCGCGAAATTCGGCCAGCCCCAGGTAAACGTCGGGAGCGAAGCGACGGTTGAGGGCGATCTCCCGTTCGCAGACGATCCGCCGGGCCGCCGCGGTCGTGTAGTCGAGGAACCCCAGGTCGACCGGCTTTTTCAGCTTGTAGGCGCGGTCACCGACGAAGAAGAGGACCGCGGTGTGCGTCTCGCACACCTCTGCCCGCGGGAACGGCGGAACATCGAGGCCGGTGCCGGTCCGGAGCGCGGACGCGTCGGTGCGGTGCGCCGGCACCGACAGCACCTCGTTGTGGCTCGGCTCCTCAGTCATGGGCAATGACGGCGACAGGGCAGCGGGCGCGGCGGTCGGCTTCGTCAGCGGCCCAACGGGCGGCCGCGAGGCTCTCGGGTGAACCGTCGAGGCCCACGGTGACGACTGGCTCCATGCCGGCTGCTCCGTCTGGTAGATGACTGGAAGGGAGGTGAGGTGTCCGGTCGGCCGGAGCCCTGTCGTCCCCGATTGCGCCGGTAGCCGTGCAGCGACCGTAAGCGGTACTCGATGAAGCGCCTGTGCCAACGCGCCGTGCTACGGCCGCATGTCATCCGCGGAGCACCTGAAGCCTCCCCGCAGCGCGCCGGAGGCCGTCGTTCCAGGAACGTGATCAGTGGGTGCGTTCGATGTCCAGTTCCAGGAAGTGGGCCGAACACGAGATGCACGGGTCGTGGTTGCGGACGGCTCGTTCGCACAGCCGGTGTGTCCGCCCGGGCTGCGCCGCCGGTGGGAAGCAGGCGTCGACGACGAGCGTGAGGGCCTTGTCCTCCCGGAGGGCCATCAGGCGGCCGGGGTCTCCATCGCTCTGGGCGAGCTCAGTACCGGCTGGGAGAGGTCGCCGTGCTTCCCGTTCACACAACAACGCGATGGTGGCCCACCCGAGCCCGTCATCGCGCCGGAACTCGTTGCCGATCCCGATGACCGCCGTGCCGGCGAGCGGCTTCATGGGTACCCGCTGCCTCTTCGGGCGTCTCCCGGCACAGCCTGCCCTACTCACGGGGCGCGGTCCTGCGCGATGGGGCAAACGGCGCACGGCGCAGCCCCCTGCCCGGGGCCCTCGGTACCGCGAAGTACCGCTGCGCGACGAGTGTCGTCGTCCACGCCGCGGGATTCACGGCAGGGCGTGGTCACCGGTGCCCACCTGCCGTCCGTGGTCGCGCGCGAACGCGTCGAGAGCTTGCCTGGGCGTGCCCTGGGTGTGCAGGAAGCGCTCGTCCAGGATGCTCGCGAGGTCTTCCAGGGCGGAACTCAACACCGTGGAGGCGAGCCGGACATCCCGGTGTCCGGCTTCCGAAGCCTCATCGGCGATGTCGAGGGCGTAGCCGATCTGGTGGGCGAGGGAGGTCCGGTCGTCGCCGTCGTGGAAGTAGTAGGACTCCGCGTACTGGAGCAGGTCGACCGCTGCGACGGACAGCGCTGTGGCCAGGCTGTCCAGCATGGCGGCCCCGGCCGGGGAGTCGATCTGTTCCCTTCTGGGGTACGTACGGGAGAGGTGGGAGAGCCGCAATGCCAGCGCCCTGCGGCGCGCCAACGCGGGGTAGATGCCGAGGATCCAGGAGACCGTCGCGGTCAGAAGGGCGAATCCGACCAGCGCCTCCAGGGGTGCGAGGAGGCGCAGCCATCCCTCGGCAGGGGCGACGTCGCCGAGACCGAGCGTGGAGAGCGTGACCAGCGAGACGTAGGTCGCGTCCAGCAGACTCGCATGATCGTCGGGGTGCAACCCGCCCGCGTACACGAACGCCTCGGGCATGTGCGGCCAGTAGATCAGCGCCCACCCCACCGCCACGGTCAGGGCCCACAGGGCGACGACGGACACCATGGCGAGCGGGCCGGCCAGGCCGGCTGCTGTGCGACGGGTGCCAAGGACGAGGGACAGCCGCCACAGTGTGGTCATGACCAGGCGGCTCAGCCCGCCGTGACGCGTCGGGTGCCACAGCGTGTGGAACACGTCCCGCAGGATCAGCAGGACCAGGGCCGCGCCCATGACCGTGACCAGCCAATCCATCCGGCACCCCTTTTCCCCTGCGCTTCGCCCAGGATCGCGCACCTCCGTAGCCGCTGATCGCAGCCCACGCCGTCGCCAGGTGCCAGATGCGGGGCCGGACTCACCCGGCGGCGGAAATCGGCCGGGGCTGCGGCCCCAGGCGGAACCCTGTGACGATTTCGGACCGGATGCGCAGGATGCCGGCCGGCGGCTGGTTCATCCACGGGTCGAGAAGCGCCGCAAGCCGTTCGGCCTCGTTGCGGTTCTCGACGAGCTCGGCGTAGCCGATCACCACGACACTCCAGCCGAGATGCGTGTCGGGGTCGATGGCGTCGGCTTCGTAAGCGAGGACGATGCCGGGTGTGCCGGGTGTGCCGGATGTGCCGGGTGTCGCCATCAGCGATTCGCGTGAGGCGCTTTCGTCGAGCCGGATGATCACGTCCTCCCCTTCGACGACGTGGTTCACCGGCCGGATGGCCGGCAGCGCCTGGTGGGTGAAGACGATGCGGCCCAGCGGCACGGTGCCCAGCAGCCGCAGCGCCTCAGAGCGGTCCAGTTGCTCCGTGGACCGCGTCGGGTCCGTGACAGGGCCATGGTCCGGCCTCCAGGCGGTTTCATGATCCATCACACGGCCCTCCGCTCCGACCGCATCGTGTCGGCCTCGGCTACACCCAGCGTCCTGGCCTCCTCGCGCGCCGTGCCAGGGCCGAACGGTCCCCTGTCCTGTGGAATCGGGGGCCGGTCGGCCCATGCCCAGCGCCTCTGGACCGCCCAGAATTGAATCGGAATCAACCGGAGGCCCCCATGAGGACCACTACGCCTACGAAGATCGCCGGCGCGTTGCCGGCTGAGCACCGTTCCCGGCTGATGGACATCGCACGGGACGTCAACTTCCCCGAGAACGCGCGCCTCTTCAACGAGGGCGGCCGGGCGGACAGGTTCTGGATCGTCCGAACCGGCATCGTCGCCCTGGACGTGCACGTGCCCGGCAGACAGCCGGCGGTGATCGAAAGCCTCGGACCGGGCGAACTCGTGGGGTGCTCCTGGATGCTGCAGCCCAGTGCCTGGAAACTGGGCGCGGTGGCCACAACACCGGTGCGCACGTACGGATTCGACGCCGCCGCGGTGCGCACGATGATGGATACCGACCCTGCTTTCGGCTCCGCGATGGGTCACTGGGTCGCGCAGGTGCTCGCGCACCGGCTGCACGCCGCCCGCATCCGGCTGCTCGACCTCTATGCCCCGCACGGCAGTGGCAGCTATCTCTGACGGCCGGTGTCCCGCACCTCAACCCCCAGCAGTGAGGAGGACGTCATGCCCGCGTCCCGGTACACCGTCAGCGACGTCATGACCCATACGGCCGTGGCCATCGGCCGTGAGGCTTCGTACAAGGAGATCGTCGAGCTGATGGACCAGTGGAAGGTCAGCGCCGTTCCCGTCCTGGAGGGCGAGGGGCGTGTCGTCGGGGTGGTCTCCGAGGCGGATCTTCTTCCGAAGGAGGAGTTCCGCCGCGACGACCCCCGGCTTCCCGATCAGCTGGAAGAGGCGTCCAAGGCGGGGGGTGTGCTGGCCGAGGAGCTGATGTCGAGTCCGGCCGTGACCGTACACCCCGACGCCACGCTCGCCGAAGCTGCCCAGATCATGGCCCGCAAGCACGTGAAGCGCCTCCCCGTGGTGAACGGCGTGGGGATGCTGGAGGGGGTCGTGAGCCGAAGCGACCTGCTCAAGGTCTTCCTGCGCACCCACGAGGAGATCGAGGAGGAGATCCGCGACGCGGTGCTCGCCGAGCTCGCTCCCCCGGTAGATCTACAGGCATCGGTGAAGGACGGCGTCGTCACCCTGCGCGGATCGCTCCGTGATCGCGCCCTCGTGCCGCTGGTGGCCCGCGCCATCCGTGCCGTGGAAGGCGTGGTGGACGTACGGATGGAACTGGAAGGGCAGCCCGGCGGAGCTGCCTGAACCCCTTCACCGCCGCGCTGGCTCGGGGGCTCGGGGACGCACCACAAGGTGCGTCCGCCCGCCCCGCTGAGACAAGGCGCACCGCCCGTCTGACGCACTCGCTGAGGGACCCGGAGACCGTCAAGGCTCCGGACGACGATCGGCTGGCCGCTCTCTCCGAACGGGAGCGTTCTGTGCTCGAACTGATCGGCGAGGCCTCACGAACGCTCAGATCGCCAAGCGGCTGCACCTGTCCGAGAAGACGGTCAAGAACCATATCTCGCGGCTGCTGGGCAAGTTGGGGGTGGAGCGCCGGGTGCAGGCCGCCGTCATCGCCGCGCAGGTCCACTACTGATGATCTCCGCGTGGTGTCGTCTGGCGGTCGGCAATGACCCCAGGTCAGAAACCCAGCCGCCGTGCGACACCACAGGCGGAATCTCAGTAACACGGGCGCGGGCACGAGCCGGAGCACGGCAAGGGCCGGAGCTGAGAGAGTGTCGACGGGGGGTCACCCGTAGGGCGGGAGGTCGCCTCCATCCGGCGGTACCCGCCATTTCTCGGTCATGTACGGGTTGCCGAACACGTCCGCCTCCAAGCGGCTCACAGGGGAAGTCCGGTCTGCTGAAGGCGTCAGCCGGCGTCCTCTGCACCGGGATGCCGAACGTGTGCGTCCGGTCCGGGAAAGAAGAGGGTCGTTTTGCCGGTGTCCAACCAGCGGACGTCGTAGGGCGGGGTGCCGTCGTCGTGGTGCAGACCGACGACTTCGCCGTCGCGACCCGCTTTGCCCACCGACGGCCCGCCCACCATGATCTCGTCGCCTACGCGGGCGTGGGGACCGTGCTGGGACGTGTTCGCCTTCATGATCATCAGCTCCTTCGGAATGCGTGCCGTGCGAGTCGGGCCGCCGCGAAGCCGCTCACGAGGGCAACTGAAGCCAGGGCAAGGCCCGGCCGTCCAAGAGGTTCGGTCTCCAGAACCGACTGCAGTGGAGGAAGGTAGAGCGCTGCCGCCCCGAGGAGGGCGGAGGCGAGGACGGACAGGGGCAGGAAGAGGTTCTCCCTGGTCAGCAAGCGGGTTCGTAGGCCCAGCACGACGCCGAGCTGCGCAGCGAGCAGGGACAGGAAGAGGACGCTCTGCCAGGGCAGACCCCAGGCCCGTGCGACCGTCCCGGCGCTGAGGCAGGCAGCTGTGACGACTGCGGCGAGCACCACGAGGCGCTGCCAGGCGCCCGCGCCGAGGATGTGCTGGCCGGGCGGCCTGGGGGGCCTGTGCATCGCCTCCGGGTCCACCGGTTCGGCGCCCATGGCCACCCCGGTCAGACCATGGGTCAGGAGGTTGATCCACAGGATCTGACCCGCCCGGAGCGGCAGCGGAAGGCCGAGGAGGGGGCCGATCAGCATGACGAGGATCTCGGCGGCGCCGCCGGCCAGGCCGTAGACGAGGAAGCGGCGGATGTTGTCGTAGACCCGCCGGCCCTCCTCGACGGCCGCGACCACGGTCGACAGGTCGTCGTCGGTCAGCACGAGGTCGGCAGCCTGGCGGGCGACCTCGGTGCCCCGCTGGCCCATGGCCACCCCGATGTCGGCGCGGCGCAGGGCGGGGCCGTCGTTGACCCCGTCGCCTGTCATGGCGGTGACGGCCCCCTTGGCCCGCCAGGCGTCGACGATGTCGAGCTTCTGCTGTGGATCGGTCCGGGCGAAGACGCGTGCGGCGGTGAGGTCGGCAATCCGGCCTGCCGCCAGGTCGGGGCCGTTGACCACGGTCTCGTCATCGGTGTCCGCTTCGGCCAGGCCGACGCGGATGGCGATCGCGCGTGCCGTGGCGGGGTGGTCTCCGGTGATCAGGACGGGGGTGATGCCGGCCGCGTGGCAGGCGGCGAGAGTGGCCGCTGCCGCGGGCTTGGGCGGATCGCTGATGGCGACCAGGCCCAAGAGCCTCAGTCCTGCTTCGGCCGTCTCCGCGCTGTCCGGTTGCTCAGTGTGTTCGGCGGAGGCCACGGCGAGCACTCGGTATCCGCGGGAGGCCAGGATCGCCGCCTGCTGCCGGGCTCCGGCCACCAGGTCGGTGCGGTCGGCGAGAACGGCTGCGGCCAGCACCACCTCCGGGGCGCCCTTCAGACACACCAGGGCGCCGCCGGAGGGCAGGCGGTGGACTGTGGTCATGCGCTTACGTCCGCTGTCGAACGGCATCTCCCACGTCCTGGGGTGGGTGCGCCTCAGGAGCTCCGGCTCGTCGCACCCGGCTTTGACCGCGGCCGACAGGAGGGCGGCCTCCATGGGGTCGCCGACCGCGGTCCACCGGTTCTCGTCCGGGGGCTCTGCCCGGGGCGGCCGCAGGGAGGCGTCGTTGCAGAGCGACGCGGCCGTCAGCAGCTCCTGCACGGGGCCGAGCTCGGCCGCCGTCGGCTGCCTGCCCTCGACCAGGACGTCTCCCTGCGGTTCGTACCCCACTCCGAAGAAGTCGACTGCGGCCCGTGGCGTCCACACGTGCTGGACGACCATGCGGCCTTCGGTGAGGGTGCCGGTCTTGTCGGTGGCGAGGACCGTGACGGAGCCGAGGGTCTCCACGGCGGGGAGCCGGCGGATGAGGGCGTGCCGGGCCGCCATGCGCCGGGCTCCCAGTGCGAGCGCCAGGGTCACGACGGCCGGCAGTGATTCCGGGACCGCTGCGACGGCCAGGCTGATCGCCGTCACCGCCATGATCCCGAGCGGCAGGCCCTGGACGAGCCCGAGGCCGAAGACCACCAGGCAGAGGGCCAGGGTGACGATGGCCAGGATGCGCCCCAGCGAGGCGAGACGGAGTTGCAGGGGTGTCGGCTCCCGCTTGGTGTCGAGGAGCGCGGCGATCCGGCCGAGCGCGCTGTCGGGCCCGGTGGCCCTCACCGTCGCCACACCCCGGCCTCGCACGACCACCGTCCCCGCGCCCAGCGTCGAATCGCCCTCCTTGTCCACGGGGATGGATTCCCCGGTGAGCATGGATTCGTCGATCATGAGGGCGGACGCCTCGGTGACATCGGCGTCGGCCCGCCACGATGTCGCCCTCGGCGAGAAGCAGGACATCGCCGGGCACCACGGCGGCGGCGGGGACCTCGCGCGGAGCACCGTCCCGCAGGACCCGTGCCTTCGGTGCCGACATCGCGGAGAGAGCTGCCACCGCGTGGTCGGCACGGGTCTCCTGCACGACGCCCACGGTCGTGTTGACGACGATCACCACGGCGATGACCACCGCGTCCGCGTGGTCGCCGATCGCGATCGTCAGTACCACCGCGCCCAGGAGCACCATGATCAGTGGATCGCGGAGCTGGGCCAGCACCCTGGCGTACCAGGGTGCCGCCGGGGCGGGCGGGATCTCGTTGCTGCCGTGCTCGGTCAGTCGGCGTTCTGCCTCGACGTCGGTGAGCCCGCCGAGCGTGCTGACAGGTGCTTCTGCGGTGGCCGGAGTCATCGCCATGGCGGTCCTATTCGGCCGGAACCGTGATGACCGGGCAGAACGCCCGGTGCAGCAA
>NZ_JBSGZP010000102.1:0-15136 GCF_053611065.1 Streptomyces sp. NPDC054840 | reverse complement strand
CACCGAGCACATCGAGGCCGACTACGACGCGGGTGTCCTGACCCTGCGGATCCCGATCGCCGAACGCGCCAAGCCCCGCAAGATCACGATCGGCGCCCCCGAGGGCCGCAAGCAGATCTCCGGCTGAACGAACGCGCACCAGCGGCGGAGGACGGGGAACCCTCCCCCTCCGGCACCCCCCGTCCTCCGCACCGTGACCTCTCACCCCTGGCGGACTGGCCGCACGAACCGGCGTGAGCCCGGCCGCCCCGCAGGACCCGGCGCCGGACCTCGACCTCCTCGCCCGCATCCTCCACCAGCTCCCCGACGGCTACGCCCTTCTCTTCGGCCAGGCCGTACCACGACAGCCCCAGCCCGCCGCGGCCTGTTTCTGGCGGGCCGGCTCTCCAAGCGCTGCGGCACCCGGCACAACCCGACCGGCAGGACGATCCGGGCCGAGCAGTCCTGGCGCGACGAACCGCGCGTATCCGCCGACCTCGGCTTCCCTGCGGCACCCTGAAACATACGAGTCACCGTCACCAGGCAGGCAGCCCTCAGCGGCAACCGCGAGGGTGCGGTGTGGCCGTGAGCGGGACGCGAACGGCCCGTTCAGGCACGCCCATGGCCGGGTTCCGGGGGCGTGGGGCCCGTGCGGGGTGCCTGCGGACTTGACGGTTCTGGCGATGATCGCGGTTCGGCGGAGGTGATGCCGAGCGGCCCGCGCCTCAAGACCTTGCCGCTGCCGACACGGCGCAGCAGTGGTACCTCGACGAAACCACCGTCACCGCAGGCCCCACACAAGAGGGAGACGCCTGACACACGTGGGTGGCCGGCCGGTCGGCCGGGCCGACACCGACCAAGAGACAGAACCCAGGCGCGGGTTCGCCCCGCACGCGGCAGCGAACCGGTCACCTGCGCCCCTGACCGCGCGTCACGGAAGAGGCGGCCCGGGTCTTCCTGGCGGGCCGACCGCGAAGGAGAACGAGCCCGATCAGGGCCAGGATCACCAGGGCGCTGCCGAGCGCCACGTCGTACGCCTTGTTGCCGCCGTACACGGAGGTCCTGCCCAAGGACAGCAGCCAGGGCGACGCCAGCAGCCACGCCCCGGCAACGGCGACGATCAGATCCGATCGGACGCCTGCGCCCCGGTAGACCCGGGAACCCGCGGCGAACACGACGATCGTGCCGATGATGGCCTCGTTCACCTGCGCGTCTTTCGCCCCGTCCTGCTGCGCCATGGGTACGGCGCACAGAACCAGGCCGATAAGCAGCATCAGGCCCCCGATGAGCTGATCGTGCTGGGCCTTCCGCAGGGCCGGCGGAGGCGGGGACCCGGACGGCGGCCTCGTACGCACGGTGGAAACGGTCATGATTCCTCCTCTCCTGCCCGCTGCCGCCGGGAGGTGCGATATACGCGGTTCATCCACGGACAGAACGCGTACGCCGCGACAGGACGATGCCCAGAGCGATCATGCCCAGGCCCAGAACGAAGTGGAGCCAGTTGTCGGCGCTGTTGACCGGTACGAAGTTCGCGGCGCTGTCGTATTCGATGAGCAAGCCGTACAGCCACAGCACCAGGTAGACGATGCCCCCTCCGATCAGGTAGGCGCGGGCCGCTGTCGCGGTGCGGGCCATCGCGAGGCCGGCCACGCCGAAGAGGAGGTGCACGATGTTGTGGAGGACCGACACCTGGAAGATGCCCAGGAGCTTGGCCTCGGAATGGTGCTCGGCGAAAGCGAGGGTGTCGTAGTCGGTGGTGATGCCCGGGACGAATCCCAGAATGCCGACCAGCAGGAACACGGCCCCCACGACGAGGGCGGCCTGCTGGACATGGGCCCGGGTACGAGTCCGCGAGGTGGAGAAGGTGGTCATGTGCTGCCTCCAAACCAGTACCAGCGGTGCACTCACTCCGTCTTGAACCAGCGGCTACCCACCTCCGCCCCACGCAGTCACACCCTCGCTCTCCACGGAATTCACCGGGGCAACACCGCGGAAGGCGGTTCACCTGTACGCGCATGCGGGGCGGCGGCACCCGGCCTGGCCGGGCCGGTAGACAGGTAGGAACGCGTGAACTGCCGAAAGACGGCGGTCACGGCGCGCTGACCGCCCCTACCTGCTGCAAAGGGTCCGCCGATGGTGACGACGACCGAACCGATCGCGCCCGTTCCCACCCCCGGAAGGACTCCCGGGCAGGTGGTCGTCTCATGGCTGACGACCACCGACCACAAAAAGATCGGTCACCTGTACCTGATCGCGTCGTTCGGGTTCTTCATCATCGGCGGGGTGATGGCGCTGCTGCTGCGAGCCGAGCTGGCCCGGCCGGGGATGCAGATCGTCTCGAGCGAGCAGTACAACCAGATCTTCACCCTGCACGGCACGATCATGCTGCTGTTCTTCGCGACGCCGACCTTCGCCGGGTTCGCCAACGCGATCATGCCCCTGCAGATCGGGGCACCCGACGTGGCGTTCCCCCGGCTGAACATGCTGTCGTTCTGGCTGTTCCTCTTCGGAGGGCTGATCGTGGTGGGCAGCCTCTTCACCACCCAGGGCGCAGCCGATTTCGGCTGGACGGCGTACACGCCGCTCAGCGGCGGCGAGCGGACCCCCTATGTCGGCGGCGACATGTGGATCATGGGCCTGGCTCTCTCCGGCTTCGGGACCATCCTGGGCTCGGTCAACTTCGCGACGACCATCATCGGCATGAGGGCACCGGGCCTGACCATGTTCCGGATGCCGATCTTCACCTGGAACATCCTGCTCACCTCCGTGCTGGTGCTGTTCGCGTTCCCCGTCCTGGCAGCAGCCCTGCTGGTGCTGGAGGCGGACCGCCGCTTCGGGGCGCAGGTGTTCAACCCGCAGAACGGGGGAGCACTGCTGTGGCAGCACCTGTTCTGGTTCTTCGGGCATCCCGAGGTCTACATCATCGCGCTGCCGTTCTTCGGGATCGTGACGGAGATCTTCCCGGTCTTTTCCCGCAAGCCGCTGTTCGGCTACCTCGGCCTGGTCGGTGCCACGATCGCGATCTCAGGACTGTCGTTGACGGTGTGGGCACATCACATGTTCGCCACCGGCGCCGTACTCCTGCCGTTCTTCTCCTTCATGACCTTTCTGATCGCCGTGCCGACAGGAGTGAAGTTCTTCAACTGGATCGGCACCATGTGGAGGGGATCCATCTCGTTCGAGACCCCGATGCTGTGGTCGATCGGCTTCCTCGTCACTTTCCTCTTCGGCGGCCTCACCGGCATCATCCTGGCCTCGCCCCCCATGGACTTCCACGTCACCGACTCCTACTTCGTGGTCGCCCACTTCCACTACGTCGTCTTCGGGACGGTCGTCTTCGCCATGTTCGCCGGGTTCTACTTCTGGTGGCCGAAGATGACGGGCACCATGCTCGACGAACGCCTGGGGAAGATGCACTTCTGGACCCTGTTCATCGGTTTCCACCTGACTTTCCTCGTCCAGCACTGGCTCGGCGCCGAGGGCATGCCCCGCCGCTACGCCGACTACCTCGCCGCCGACGGCTTCACCGCCCTCAACACGCTCTCCTCCATCGGCGCTTTCGTGCTCGGCTGCTCCACCCTTCCCTTCCTCTACAACGTCTGGAAGACCGCCAAATACGCCCCCCGGGTCACCGTCGACGACCCCTGGGGCTACGGCCGCTCACTGGAATGGGCCACCTCCTGCCCGCCCCCGCGGCACAACTTCCTGACCATGCCCCGCATCCGCTCCGAATCCCCCGCCTTCGACCTGCAGCACCCCGAGATCGCAGCCTTCGACTACGCCGGCGACCACCACGGCCGGCGCGACGTCCTGGACCATCCCGACAACCGCCAGGCGCCCGGAGCGGGGCCGAACGCTTCCGACCGCTGAAGAGGCGGACACCATGCACAAGGACGAGGCGGCGGCCGGCCTTGCCGAGCTGGAGGGCTACCTGATGGGCCGCGCCGCCCGTCACCGCGCGGCCCGCGAGGCCGACGCCTTCGCAGACGAGCTGCCCTGGCTCGCTCACGCGGAGCGCGAGGAGGTCGTCCGCCTCTACACAGCCCGCCACCTGGCCCGCACGCGCCAGGTCCTGCTCGAGATCACCCAACGCAGCCAGGAACTGAAGGAGGAATACTCCCGCCGCTACGAGACCCTGCGCTGCCGCATGCTCGCCGTCACCCTCCTCAGCATCGCCACCACCCTGGGGCTCCTCGCGATGGACATCTGCCGACCACGCTGAGCGGCCGCCCGCCCTGCCCCGGGAAGCCGCCGCTGTCCCGTGATCCCCGGCGGGCGCACGACGACAGCCACGGCACCTCGCCGCGACAGCCCTCAGCGGTCTGCGCGTTTCGACAGTTGCGAATACCCGAACTGCAGGGCATCCGAAATGGTCAGAGCGGTCAGGGCTTCGGAGGCCGTGCGGGTGGCCTCCGGCCAGACGGCCCGGGAGCCGGCGAAGGAGGCCACGGCCCACACGCTGAGGCAGAAGGGGCAGCTGATCAGCTCGCCCATCGTTTTGCGGCCCGGGTCCTCACGCGGGGTCTCGTTGAATTCTGCCGGCGCGCCGACGCAGTCCACCCGAGTGAACGGGGCACGCAAGGGGCGCGTCACGGTGGCCTTGCCGATGAGACGGCTGAGCCGGAAGGCAGCCGTTGCGGTGAGCAGAAGCTCCCAGGGGCCTGACGGGGCGGGCCAAGGACGCCCCGTCCGCCGGCGCAGCACGGCCCAGCCGGCCGTGTAGCCGGCGAACACGGCCATCGTGCAGAGGTGCCCGCCGTGGGACCGCAGACCTCCAAGCGTGCCCATGGGAACCGCCTCCCTCCGCCCGCACGGCGTAAGGCCGCGGGATCGAACCCCTCATGCTGGGAGGCGCATACCCGGCCCCCACCCGGACACGCGTCCCACCTGCCTCGCCGTGTAGAGGAGAGCCGGTCGGGCAGGTGCCTGGCATGAGGACCCACTCCCGGCGGCACCGGACCGGCGCAGGCGTCCTGGACGGCCGGGTCGCGGTGGTCACCGGCGCCGCCCGCGGCCTGGGCCAAGGCGTGGCGTACGCCCTCGCGGAGCGAGGGTCCCGGGTGGCCCTGCTGGGGCTGGAGGGGGAGCGGCTCGGCCGGCTGGCGGCGGAGCTGCCGGGCCCGGCGGCCTCCTGGACGGTCGACGTGACCGACGCGGACGCACTCGCCGTGGCCGGGGAAGCCGTGCGCCGCACCCTGGGCGCGCCGGCCGTGGTCGTGGCCAACGCGGGTGTGGCCCTCGGCGGGCCGCTCCACGCGTGCGATCCCGAGGTATGGCGGCGGGTGGTCGAGGTCAACCTCATCGGCAGCGCCCTGACCGCGCGCTGCTTCCTGCCCGATCTGCGGCGCACCCACGGCTACTACCTCCAGGTCGCCTCCCTGGCGGCCCTGGCACCCGCGCCGCTCCTCACGGCGTACTGCGCGTCCAAATCCGGCGTCGAAGCATTCGCGCACGCACTGCGCGCCGAAGTGGCCCACCAACACGTAGGCGTCGGCATCGCCTATCTGAGCTGGGCCGACACCGAGATGATCCGTGCTGCCGACCGCACCGCTGTCTTCGGGGAGCTGCGGACGCACCTCCCGTGGCCGGCCTCCGTCACGCACGAGACCACTCCCCTCGTCCGCGCCATGATCCGGGGCATCGAACGGAGGTCGGCCCACATATACGCCCCACCGTGGCTGCGCGCGGTCCAAGCGGGGCGGGCCTGCCTGCCGTCGGTCGTCACCCACCGTTCCCGGCGGGTCCTCGGGGCTCGCAGGGACGAGCCCCTGCCGCCCACCGGCCTCCTGGGACCCGGCGGCACCGCCGCCGCCGGCACCGACGCGCCTTCGAAGCGCACCGTCATCGGAAACCACCAGCCCGAGGATGAACCATGGCCGTACGACACCGCCTGATCCACGCCGCCCCGCACGAGGTGTGGGCCGCACTCGCCGACGCTTCCCGGTACGCGGACTGGGTAGTGGGCACCAGCGACTCGCAGCCGGCCCGCGGGCTGTGGCCAGAGCTCGGCTCCGCCCTGGAGTACACCGTCCGCCTCGGGCCGTGGACCGCCTCCGGCACGACCGTGGTGCGGCGGGTCAAGGAGCCCGACGAGCTGGAGCTGGAAATCGACAGCGGCCCGCTCGGAACGGCCCGGGTGGCGATCGAGATCCGCTCCTGGGGCGAGGAATCCCTGGTCATCGTGGACGAACACCCCCTGCGCGGCGTCGGCGGCAGCCTGCACAACGCCGCGCTCGACGCCCTGATCCAGCTGCGCCACCGCGACATGCTCAAAAGACTGGCGAACGTGGTCGAGGAGCCCCACGACGGAGCGACGACAGGTACTCGCCCAGGAACGAGCGGCGTCGGGACACAGGGGTGAAGGGCGCGAACCCGTGTCCCGTCAGCCGCTCCGGCGGGTGCCGCGGTTCGATCCTGGGTCAGGAACCCCGGTAGCCGACCCAGGAGGCCGTCCCCCCGACCCGGGCCCTCAGGGCCGGCGCCCGGCCCAGGCCACCAGCCGGTCGATGGCCGGAGCCCCGGGATCCACGGCCACCACCTCTGCGAAGGGGATCCGCCCACCACGGGTTTCGGCCGGCAGCGCGCGACGTACGACGCCGATCACCCGCTCGATGAGGGCCGCGTCCCAGTCCGGGTCCTGTCCGGTCGCCCTGGCCAGGTCCCAGGTGTGCACCGTGAGTTCGTGGGTGTAGACGGCCGCGGCGGCCGCGCCCGGCAGGACGCCCATCGGCAGGCGCAGCTGCCGGCCGAGGATACCCGGATCCGCCCACACCTCGGCGACCTCACGGGCACCCGGCACCCACGCCGCCGCCCACGCCCCGTCGGCGACCTCGTCGGCGAAGGACGGCACGCTGAACGGGTCCTCGCCGCGCCCGATCACCGAGATCCGGCGCACGACGGCGACAAGGTGGCTCGACAGCCGCCGTACATCGAACTCCTCGCACGGGGTCGGGGCGTCGTACTGCTCGGGCCGGACGGCGGCCAGCGTACGGCCCGCCAGCTCGACGGCCGCGGCGAGGTCGGTCCGCGGATCGAAGGAGGAGGGGGCGGTGACGGTAACGGTGGAGTCGGACGGGGTCTCGACGAGCTGCTCGGTCTTGTTCATGGGTTCATCCTGCAAGCAGAAGTGGCCACCTTCTGGCCAGTTTCCCGAAGAGAATGAAAGGCGACGACGCGGCACCCCCGAAAGAGGAAAAAGAACACATGAGAGCTGACCGGCTGGTGGCGACCCTGCTCTTCCTCCAGGAACGCGGCCGTGTCACCGTCCCCCAGGTGGCCGCCGAACTGGAGGTGTCCGAGCGCACCGCGCGCCGAGATCTGGAGGCCCTGGCCACGTCCGGCATCCCCGTCTACTCGCAGCGCGGCCGCGGCGGCGGCTGGTCCCTCGTCGGCGGGGCCCGTACCGACCTCACCGGGCTGACCGCCGACGAGATCCGGGCGCTCTTCCTCGTCACCGGCCCGCTGTCGGCCACCCCCGAGCTGCGCACCACCCTGCGCAAGCTCGTCCGGGCCCTGCCGCCGACCCTGCGGGAGCAGGCCCGAGCCGCGACCCGCGCGGGGGTCGTCGACACCACGGACTGGTCCCGCAACGCCGTCACCGCCGATGCCGCCCACCGCTCCGCACTCCAGGGCGCCGTCGTCGACGGGATCCGCGTCCGCCTCGGCTACGCGGGCGTCGGCAAACCAGCCGGCGAACGCACCGTCGACCCCCTCGGGCTCGTGGCCAAGGCGGGCGTGGACTACCTGGTCGCCGGTACGGACAAGGGACTGCGCACCTTCCGGCTCAGCCGGGTCACCTCCGTCGAGCCGACCGGCGAACCGGTCGCCCGGCCGCCCGACTTCGACCTCGCCACGGCGTGGCGGACGCTGTCCGGAGCCTTCCAGGACGGCATGTACGCGGTGACCGCCCGGGCCCGCGTCCGCCCCGACACGCTGGCCCTGCTGCAACGGTTCCTCGGCGGCCGCGTCCGCGTCGGCGGTCCGCTGCCCGACGGCTGGACCGAGGTATGGGTCGACGGCCCCGCCGCCAAGGCCCTGGCAGCACATCTGGCCGGGCTGGGAGCGCGGGTCGAGGTGCTGGAGCCGCCGGAGGTACGCCAGTGGCTGGCCCGGATCGCCGCCGAACTCGCGGGGATGTACGCGGGGGAGGAACCGCACGCACCCCACGGCCGGTAGCCGATGGCGAACCGCTCCCGGGATGCCCGTCGAACGCTCGATCCCGTCGACCAGGACCACGACGAAGTCGGGACAGGGCTGCCGGGCGCTCCACCTGCACCCCGTGGGAGGCCCGGCGGCACGGCGCGTACGGCGCCGGAGTGCCGGGCCCGCACCCGGTCAGCTGCCGACGCCGAAGTGCACGTACCTCGGTTCCACGTTTGCGGCGGTCGAACCCGCCCTGGAGGGTGTAGCCGGAGGCCACCCACTCCGAGGATTGCGGGTCATGGCGGTGACAGGTGAGGTAGTCACCCCACGTGCCCTCCAGCGGTCCGTGCGTGCTCGCACCGGTGATGGCCAGCCGCCACTCGCCGCCGTCGCGGAAGCCCACGACGTGCGGGGGATGCCTTGGACCACCGCCCAAGAACAGCGGGACGCCGACGACCCCCCCTGGGCGTTCGGGCAGGCCGCCGGCTGCGCGTACGCACACTCCTCCTCCGCTTCCCCTGCCCGGGGGCCACAACGCCCGCCCGCCCCCCAGGCTTCCGCCACCGGCTACTTCGTCACGCGGTCCGCGGAGAAGGCGGGCGCCTTCCCCAGCACTTCGATCGTCTCTTCCATCTCGCGGACCCTGCGGCGCAGTCGCACCAGTTCCTCGCGCTCGGCCGCGGTCAGCGCGCCCGCCGCCCCCTGGCCTCGCTCCGCCGCCAGTTCCTGCGCGATCGCCTCCGCGAACGCGTCCACGTCGTCCTCGGTGGTGTCGAAGGAGGTCATCCAGCGGACCTCGCCGGCCCGCTCGTCCCACGTGTAGAAGCGGAAACGCTTCTGGAGACGCCCGGTGACGGCCGGCGGCAGGACGGCGAAGATCTGGTTGGCCTGCACCGGGCGGGATATCTCCAGGCCCGGCAGGTCGCGCACCGCCTCGTACAGCCGCCGGGTCATCGCGTTGGAGCGGGCCGCCGAACGCAGCCAGAGGTCGCCGCCGAGCAGCGCCTCGAACTGCACCGACATGAAACGCATCTTGGAGCCCAGCTGCATGCTCGTCTTGCGCAGGTGGGCCATACCGCGCACCGCGTTCTCGTTGAGCACGATCACCGCCTCACCGAAGAGCAGCCCGTTCTTGGTGCCGCCGACCGAGAGGACGTCCACGCCGGCGTCGGTGGTCATCTCGCGCAGGGACACGCCGAGGGTGGCGGCGGCGTTGGCGAGCCGGGCACCGTCCAGGTAGACGAGCATGCCGAGGTCGTGCGCGTGGTCGCAGATCGCACGGATCTCGTCCGGCGTGTAGCAGGTGCCGAGCTCGGTGGACTGGGCGATCGAGATGACCTTGGGCCGGGCCCGGTGCTCGTCCTCGAAACCCCACGCCTGACGGTCGATCAGCTCGGGGGTGAGCTTGCCGTCCCATGTGGGCACCGTCAGGAGTTTGATCCCGGCGACCTTCTCGGGCGCCCCGCCCTCGTCGACGTTGATGTGGGCCGACTCGGCGCAGACCACGGCGTCCCAGCGGTCGAGCATGGCCTGGAGCGCGAACACGTTCGCGCCGGTGCCGTTGAAGACCGGGTACGTGCGCGCGGTGGGCCCGAAGTGGCCGCGCACCACTTCCTGGAGGCGCTCGGTGTAGACGTCCGCACCGTAGCTGGCCTGGTGGCCGCCGTTGGCCAGGGCGATCGCCGCAAGGATCTCGGGGTGCGCCCCCGCGTAGTTGTCGCTGGCGAAGCCGCGCTCGTCCGGATCGTGTCGTCGCTGCAGGTGCATGGTGCTCGCTCACTTGTTTCGGTCGTACGGGTATGACACATCGGGGCCGGACGCACGCCGGCCGGTCCGCCCCCGGCCTGCGCCGGCTCCGTCCGCGCGCGGGCCTCCTCCAGGCCGCGCACCAACGGCGGCGCGGCGAGCCCGAGCAGGGCGAAGAGCGCCGCGAGGACCAGCCGGCCGGTCGCCGCCGCGCCGACGACCAGGGAGGTCATCAGCCACGGCCCGGCGAACTGCTGGAGCCCGCGCCGAGGGAGAACACCGCCCGGTCCTCCCCCTGCCGGCGCGCCGGGGCGAGCCCGAAGCACAGGCCCCAGCTCACCGACGCCTGGTACACCTCGCCGCCCCCCGAGGCGGTGCTGTACGGACCGGACCCGTGATCGCGATGCTGATCATGAGCTTTCTATCCGGGCGCCTCGGTCCCGGTCAATGGATCACCGCAAAAATATCTGCGAGAGCGAACCCGAGCCGCACATTTTCCTGAACGAGAGCCCCGCCGGCGCATGTTCAGGTCCCGGAAGCGACCGACTGCCTTCGTGAAGGTCCTCAGCGGCGAGACGTCCCCTCGGCCGACTCGGCGCGGGCGGACGGGCCACGCCGTCGCCACCGGCCGCCTCGGCGAGGGCGGCTGCTGCTTCGCTTCGGCGTGGGCGCGAGCACCGGCTTTCCGGCGGCCCGGGGCGGACCGGTCAGGAGACATGGGCGGCCGCGGTGGCGGCGCTGTCTTCCGTCGTCACGGTGACGGTCCGGGCGGGGCCGTTGCCGGCGCTCCCCAGGACCGCAACGCCGCCCATGAGGCGCAGGTCGACCCGGGTGCTGTCACCGTCGGGCCTCCGCTGGATCCGGGCCGCCGGGTAGTCCGGTCCGGTCAGGGAGATCCGCAGCGCCTCGTGGCCGGCGGGGGCGGCCTTCCGCAGAGCTTCCGCGATCCGGCGGGCGTGCCGGTCTGCGACGCAGCGCTCGGCCTCGCTCAGCGGTACCTCCGCCACCGGGCCCGGGCGGGCCGGCGCCGCGGTGGGAAGTGGCGGTGCCGGGTCGTCGAGCGGGACCGGGGTCGACCCGTCCGCGTTCGCGATGCCGGGCGGCGTCCGCCCCGGGCCGTAACGGGGCGTGACCGCCGTCGTTGCCGCTGGGGCTGACGAAGTACGTGCGGGCCGCGGCGTGCGCCGTACCGGCTCCCATGGTGGCGAGGCCGAGCGGGACGGATGAAGCGAGCAGTGCTGAGGTCAGTGCGAGGGTGCTCGTGCGTTTCACTGTTGCCTGGTCTCCCAGTTTGTCCTGGCGAAGCGGCTGGTGCCCTCCGGCGGCCGTAACCGCAAGCAAGAGGGATGCGCAAAGGGCATCGTTGAGTCCCGATCGCCGCGCCGGGTCAGGGCGCCGGGCGGTGCTGCCCGGGGGCGTTGCGCTCCGAAGTCCGCTGTGAGGGGGGTGAGTTGTTCGAGTGACGGTCCCAGACTCGAAAAACGAACACAACCCCGGACGATGTGTAAACGTTCTGACAGTACGTCATGTCGTGGCTCCGGCATCCGCCCGCAGACACGCATGGTGACCGCGGCTCCCACAACCCGGCCCTGAACCGGCCTACTCGGCAGGTTCCCTGTCCGGGCCGCCGCACGTTTCTCGCCGGGCCGCCGGCCCCGGCTCCACCCGCGCGAGGACACGACCCGCGCAGCCGCCGAGCGGGCCGGCTCCTTGCGGCAGAGGAGAGGCCGGACACGCGAGGAGGTCCGCAGGCACACAGGCACCAGGCACGCAGGCACGCAGGCACGCAGGCACGCAGGCGGGCGGCCGTCGGGCAGGAGCCGGCCCGACGCCCGGCATGCCGAGGTGGACGGGGGCGGGACCGGCGTACGAGGGCGACTGCCCGCCCGATCTGCGCGCGGTCCCCGGCGGTGAGCCGGCCGAGGTCGGCGGTGACGCGGCCCGGCTGCCCGCCCCTCCCGCTGCCGGTCAGGCGCAGCGGCAGGGCCCCGACGAGGCGAGGCCGCCCATGACGCGACCGGTCATGTCACAGGCCGCCCGTAGCCTGTCGCCATGCAGACCACTCTGATGATCTACGACGGCAGCGCTCCGGCCGGCTCCGACGTCCCGCGTACCGGGGGCGTGCCGCTGGCTCCTGCGGGATTCACGTGGCCCATGTGCGGCTCCGGCTGTGGAGGGCCGCTGCAGTTCTTCGCCCATCTCCCCGTCGAGGACGGCGTCCTGTCGGTGTTCGTGTGCCAGAACGACCCCGGCGCATGCGAATTCTGGGACGCGACTTCCGGCGCGAACCGGGTCCACCTGTTTCCCCGGCCGGAACTGCAGCCGGTGGCTGTGCCCGAGACGGGAGTGACGCTGCTGCCCGCCGTCTCGGCCATCCGTACCCAGGTCGTGACGCTCGACCCCGAGGAGTACGAGGACCACGACGGCGACGACAGCGACGGCGAAATCGCGCCTGACGCCTACGACCTTGCCCGCTCGGGATGGAAGCGGGAACCCGAAGAACGGTTCGGGAAGCAGCGTGAAGTGCTCGGGTCACTCGGAGGCAGCCCTTCCTACCTCGAGGACGACCGACTGCCCGCATGCCCCTCCTGCGCCGGCACGATGGACTTCGCGGCGCATCTGGAGGAAGGGATCTCCTCGCAGACCGCGATGAACCTCGGCGGCCAGCTGGGCTACGTCTTCGTCTGCCCGGCCTGCCGCGAAGGTGCCTTCCTCACAGACTGAGCACCCCGGACGCGCGCCGGCCAGTTCCTCGTCTACGAGGCGCCCGTGATCGCGCTCGCCGAGAGTCTGGGGCTTCCCCTGGCATACACGACGGGGTTGGACGTGGCCCGCGATCCGGATTCCCTGCGCGGGGCGGCCGCCATGGTGTCGCTGGGCCACGACGAATACTGGACCCCCGAGCAGCGCCATCACGTGACCCGGGCCCGCGACAGGGGGATGAACCTGGCCGTGCTCGGCGCCAATTGCTGCTACCGCAGGATCCGCTGGGCCCCCTCCCCGGTCGGGCCGGACCGTATCGTGGTCTGCTACAAGGACGACTACGCCCGGGACCCCGGCTTCCGGCAGGGCGATGCGCCCACCAACGAATTCAGGCACGCGCCCGCCCCCGACCCGGAGAGTTCGCTGCTCGGCGTGATCTACGACGGCTATCCGGTCGACGCCCCCTATGTCGTCTCCCGTCCGGACCACTGGCTCCTGGCGGGTACCGGGGCGCGGGCCGGCGTCTCCTTTCCGCATCTGGTGGGGATCGAGTTCGACCGGGTGAACCCGTCTTTTCCGGCGCCGGGGCCGGTCGAGGTCCTCGCGCACTCGCCGGTGGTGTGCAAGGGGAGGCCCTCGTACGCGGACACGGCGTACACCTCCCTGCCGGGAGGGGCCGCGGTCTTCGCGACGGGCACCATGCGCTGGGTCGAGGCCCTCGACGCGAGCGGAACCGGGGGCGGCAAGGGGAACCACGGCCTGGACGCACGCGCCCGGCACTTCACACGCACGGTCACCGCCAACGTCCTCAGGGCATTCGCGCGGGGGCCGGCAGCGCGGTCCGATGCCGCCGCCCAGCTAAGGACTGTCCCGTAATCCCCGGCGGGACGCACGACGCCGGCCACGGCACCTCGCCGCGTTGCCGGAACGCCCGAATACACCCAGTACGGGGGCGCCCCTCCGCCTTGCGACACCGCATCCGACGCCGTGCGCCGATACACCGGAAACTACGGGACAGCCCTTGGGCGCCGGCCCATAGGCCACGGCTCTGGCGAGCGGCGGCCCGGCCGCAGCAGCCGGCCCGGCGACACCCATGCGGGAGGCGTGGTGGACCGGCCGATCTCAGAGGTGGCCCGGATGCCGGGGGTGACCGCCAGGACACTGCGCCACTACGACGAGACCGGCCTGCCGCCGCCGGCCCGGATCGGCGCCAACGGCCACCGCTCCTACGAGGAGCACCAGCTTCTGCTGCTGCGGCAGATCCTCGTGCTGCGGGCGCTGGGCGTCGGCCTGCCGGAGATCGGCCGGATCCTTGCAGCGAGGGTCGACGAGGTGGACGCCCCGCGGGGCCACCACCAGCGGCTGCTCGCGGAGCGGGACCGGATCCTCCCGCGCCCCGGCGCTGGCAGGCCGGTGGCCGCCCGCCCCGTGTACAAGGCGGGGCGGGTCGACTGCGGCTGCCGGGTGAGCGGTCCGCGGGGCCGGCCGGTGTCGAGGCCTTGCCAGGGCCCTGGTGCGGGGGTGGCGCCCGGGCAGGTTAGTTTGCTCGGATGAGTCTCCTTGATGATGTGGCCGAGCGCGACGGCTGGCGCTGCTGGGTGTGTGACGAACCGGTCGACCCCGACGAGTCGGTGAACGACCCGCGGGGGCCCAGCGTCGACAGCCGGACCGCCGACCGGAAGGCCAAGGTCGCCGAGCGGCTCGCGCACCGCGGGTGCAACACCCGCAAGGGCGCCGTCAAGGTGGTCATCGCCTGGCCGGAGCGCCTGTACGTGGTCGAACCCGCGCCGCTGATCACCGTCGCCGAGAGGCTGGAGCGCAAGGGCGGCCGCGAGATGGTGGGCCGTTGTCCGACCAGGAAGGACGCCCAGGAGGCGGCGGACTGGCTGGTGGACCGCTTCTCCCGACTGGTACCAGGGCTGCCGGTGACGGCCGACATCCAGGCCGGCGGCGGCCAGTTCCTCGTCATCCTGTCCACCGGCCGCCGCTGACAGCGGATCCCAGGCGCCCACGCGCGTCGAGGTGGAGCCGAGCCCGGTGTACTCCGATGTCGGGAGCGGTTGCGACATGCCGTCGACGACGCACCGGCCGGCGTACGACGGCCGAGCGCGCCGTCCGCGCACTGAGCCCTTTCCGGGCGGTGTGCGTGGGCGCGTGCGGGTGGCCCGGTGCGCCGCGTACCCCGGGACCGGGACCCGACCGGCGACCAGCCCCCGCACGCAGCGGACGTCGACCTCGCGGGCGCTCGCGGACCGGACTGCGCACCTTTCCGTCGCCCCGATGCTGCCGTGCCGCTGCCCGAATGGCCGGCAGCGCTCCCGGCCCGGATGGCCGGGCAGCTGACCGCCACGGCCGCGGACGCGCCGTTGGCCGCGCCACGGGCGGCTGGCGTGCTGGAGCGGGCCGCCGCCCGGATGGGCCGGGAGACCGCCGGCCGACGGTGCGGCGACGGGTATGCCGACCGAAGCGGTGGCCACCGCGCTCGGACCTCCCAGCCGACGAGGCGGAGCGCGGCCGCCTGCCGGACATCGCGGCCGGCTGCGGTGGCACCGACGTGGAGTTCACC
>NZ_JBSGZP010000101.1:0-15292 GCF_053611065.1 Streptomyces sp. NPDC054840 | reverse complement strand
ACCGGGGGCCGACTGCGGTGTGTCGGCCACGTGTCCTGTTGTCAGCTCGTTCGTGAGGAGCACAGGGCACGAACCCTCGGGATGATTCGGCCGGGCGCCGCGTGCAACAAGGTGAACGCGTAAGCGACTTCACCGAAAGGAACGGCTCAGTGCGCCTGAAACGCTTCGCACCGCTGCTCGCCGCCGCCGGACTCATCGCCACCACCGTGCCCCTGCTGTCCGCGACCCAGGCTTCCGCCGCCCCGGCCGCGGACCACCTTCGGCAGAAACCCGCCTGGCACCGCTGCAGCCCCGAGCAGCCGGCCTCGTACGAGTGCGCGACGCTCAAGGTTCCGCTCGACTACCGGCGTCCCGACGGCCGCACGATCGACCTCGCCATATCCCGGATCAAGAGCGAGAACCCGGCCAAGCGGCACGGCGCCATGCTGCTGAACCCCGGCGGCCCGGGCGGTTCCGGTCTCGACCTGCCGCTGCTGATGAACGAGGCGATGCCGAAGGACGTACGGGAGAGCTACGACCTCATCGGCTTCGACCCGCGCGGGGTGGGCGCCAGCAGTCCGATCACCTGTGGACTGAGCGACACCGAGGAGAACTTCAACCGCGCCTACCGTCCGGAGAGCTTCGGCTCCGACGTGACCTGGGCGCGCACCGTCGCCGACAAGTGCCGGGAGAAGGCCGGTTCGGTGCTTCCGTACATCACCACCCGCAACACGGCCCGGGACATGGACACGATCCGTGCGGTCCTCGGCGAGCGCAAGCTCTCCTACCTGGGCTACTCGTACGGGACCTACCTGGGCGCGGTGTACTCGCAGATGTTCCCGGACCGCACGGACCGTTTCGTTCTCGACAGCGGCGTGGACCCTCAGCGGATCTGGCGCGGCATGATCCAGGTCTGGGCCACCGAGGCCGAGCCCGCCTTCGCGCGGTGGACCGAGTGGGCGGCGCAGCGGTCGGCGGAGTACCGGCTGGGCGACACCCCGAAGGCCGTGTCCGGGACGTTCTGGGACCTGGTGGCGCGGGCGGACAAGGAGCCGTTCGAGTTCGAGGGCATGAAGGTCGACGGGGACATGATCCGCTCCACGCGCGCGGTGTTCTTCTACCCGGCGCAGGCCACCCCGATGGTCGTGGCCTTGAAGGCCGCGGCCGAGGGCAAGCCGCTGCCCGACGGTACGACCGCGACCGAGCTCAGGCGGCTGCTCACCGGCGGTGCGACGGCCGAGCCCGCCTCGGACAACGGAACCGCCGTGTTCTGGGCCGTGGCGTGCGGGGACACCGGCAGCTGGCCGCGCTACACCGAGCAGTACGAGCGGGACGCGGTGAAGGACAAGGCCGCGTACCCGCTGTACGGGGACTTCGCGTCCAACATCAAGCCGTGCGCCTTCTGGGACCGGCCGGTCGAGGCGGCCACGCCGATGCACAGGAAGGCGAACGTGCTGACGGTGCACAACGAGTGGGACTCCCAGACCCCGCTGGTGAGCGGCCAGGGCCTGCACAAGGCCCTCAAGGGGTCGCGGATGGTACTGGCGGCGGGCGGTGAGGGCCACGGGGTGTACCTCTTGGACCCCACCTCCTGCGCCAACGCCCCGGTGAACGCGTACCTGACCACGGGCAAACTGCCGGCCCAGGACGTGACCTGCCAGAACCCGCCGGCCGCTGCCGAGCGGCGCGAATCGGCGGCGCCCGCGAAGCCGCTGCCGTTCCCGTCCGCCCCCGGACGGTTCTGACACCGGCCGCAGAGGGGCTCCGGGGCGTGGCCGCCCCGTAGCACCATGCGTGGACCTGCGGAACCGCACCGAGGCCACGGCCCGGGCAGGTTCCGCAGCCGCCTTCCCGGTGGACGGTATGCGCAGCCGTGCGGCGGGTACGGGTGTGACGTGGGACGGGAACGGCTGATGTTCGACGGCTGGATCGCCGCCGTCGGCACGGGGTCCGGCACGCGCGTGGTCGTGGGCCACTGGCCGCGGTCACCCTTCGGGCCGTTCAGTGACGTGATGCTGGAGCGCGCCGACGGGTGGCGCACGCTGCTGGCGCCCACCGCCCGGACGGCCGAGTACATCGCCGGCACGTACCACTTCGACGAGGTCCGGACGGACCCTGTGAGCGTGCGGATTCGCGACAGCGCGTGGGACGTCGCGGCGGGGCCCCTGGACCTGCGCTTCCGGGTCGAGCATCAGCGAGCCCTCGGTCTCGCCTTGCGGGCTGTCCCCTGGCCGCTCGCTCGACGGCCGCTGTGGGCGGCCGTGACAGACGTGCCCGCCCGCCTGATGGCCGGCGTACGAACCCGGGGCAGCTCGCGCCCCGGATGCCGCCAGTGGTACGCGGCAGGCGGCCTGTGGCCGATCGTGACCGCCCGGACCTCCTTCGGCGGGACCGACCTCGGCGCACTGGCTCCTGTCGCCCCGCCCGTGCGCTTCGGCTTCGCGTCGGCCCCCGCGTCACCGGCCCTGGTGCGGGTGCTCTCCACCGTCGAACGCGCTGCTGCCTGAGCCGGAGCCTGGGGCGGCGGGGCGCCCGCCCGTCGCCCGCCCTACATGGGGTCCATCGTGGCGCTCTCCGGGCCGCCCAGCTCCTCGCACCTCGCGCGAATGCGCACGGCCTTCTCCAGCAGCTGCTCCCGTTCCGCGGCGTCGCCGGCCCGTTGCGCCTTCAGTTCCAGTTCCTCTGCTTCCCGCCGCATCTTCCCGACGTCTTCGCTCCGCTGCTTGTCGCTGCTCATGTCCGATCCTCCGGCGTGTTGTGGTCACCCGCTCGTCGGCATGCCATGGCGGGCCGGTTCCATGCCGCGTCTACCCCCGTCGCGGCAGGGCTGACACGGAGGGCCCCGACACTCAAGAAGATGGCCGGCCCGATGCCGCCGGCGCCGCTGCGCGGTCGCGGGCAGGTCACGGTCGCGGGATCCGGCCGGTGGTGACTACGGGCACCGGCCGGGTCCTGTTCGCGCGGACACCCCCGTGGCGGGTTCCCCCTGCACCGTTCCATGCGGTACGCCCGGCCGCAGCACGCGGCATGCGAACGGGTGAGCCCCCGGCCCGATGGCGGCGCCGTCACCCGGGCGCGATGACCGGGGAATCGCGGTGCGCGGCCGGCGTTGCGGCACGCATGGGCGAGGCATGCCTGCACGACCCTGACGAGCGCGGCTCGTCCGAACGCCGGCCGCCAGCGGCACCGCGTTCCATGGATCCGGCGGAAGGGTGAGGACGCAGCTCCGCCGCCGGGGCGGGGGGTCCGGGGCCCCCCCGGCGGGCCCGGCCGGGTCGCGGCCGGGCCCCCCGGGGCGGGGGGGGGTATACCCCCCCCGGGCACGGGCCGGGTGGCATGATCGCTGAGGACGGGCACCCCCGGAGAGGCTGGGAGCGGACACCGCTGGATTCCCGACGTCTCGTAGGAGTTGGCCCGTGCACGCACAGACTTGGCACACGCTTCGTTCTTCCTGCCGGCAGCAGGGCGGCCGGCGCAGAGCCGCGGTGGCCGCGGCCGCGGTGGCCGTCTGCGCGATGACCCTGGGCGCCATGGCGCCGACCGCGGCATCCGCCGCCCGGCCGGACGCGGTCCAGCGGGGCCTCGACGCGCTGGTGCGTTCCGACGGCCTGCCCGCCGCGCTGGCGAGCGTCCAGGACGCCAGGGGCCGCACCCGTACCTACACCGCGGGGGTGGGAGACCTGGCCACGGGGGCGAAGGTGCCGCAGGACGGGCAGGTACGGGTGGGCAGCACCACCAAGACCTTCACCGCGGTGGTCGTCCTGCAACTGGTGGCCGAGGGGAAGGTCGGGCTCGACGCCACGATCGACACCTATCTGCCGGGCCTCGTCCGCGGCGAGGGGATCGACGGTCGCGGCATCACCGTCCGTGAGCTGCTCCAGCACACCAGCGGGATTCCCGACTACGAGAAGGAGGTCGACGACGCCTTCCTCCAGCGCCGGTACCTGGAACCCCGCGACATCCTGGACATCGCCCTGCGGAAGAAGGCCGACTTCGCCCCCGGGAAGAGCTGGGCCTACAGCAACACCAACTACGTGCTGGCCGGCCTGATCGTCCAGAAGGTCACCGGCCGACCGCTCGCCGAGGAGATCGACAAGCGCGTGGTCCGGGCGGTGGGACTGCGCCACACCTACTTCCCGGCCGCCGGTGACACGACCGTCCGGGAACGCCACCCCCGGGGCTACCGCCAGGAACCGGCGGGTGCGGCGTGGCGCGAGGTCACGGACATCGACCCGTCCGCGAGCTGGGCGGCGGGACAGATGATCTCCACCAACTCCGACCTCAACCGGTTCTTCACCGCGCTCCTGGCCGGCGACCTGCTGGAGGACGCGCAGCTCGCCGAGATGCGCACCACCGTCCCCCTCGGGGACACCGGCGCCGGGTACGGACTGGGGATCATGAGCAGGCCGCTGGCGTGCGGCGGCCTCTACTGGGGTCATGGTGGCGACATCATGGGCTACGAGACCCGCGGCGGGGTCACCGGCGACGGCCGCGCGGCGGCGAACGTCACGGTGACCGCCGTCCCGACCGACGTGGCGACCACGAGGCACGTCGAGAGCGCCGTGGACACGGCCCTGTGCGCCGCGAAGCAGTAGCGGCCGACGGATGAGCCGTTCACGGCGTGGGGCGTGTTCGAGCTCAGCGGGTGACGGCCGGCGCCCGGCCGGGTGTCTTCGGCTCACGGGCCTGGGCCGGTACCCGCCCGGCGTGGACCGGCCGGCGAGGCAAGATCAGGGGGTGAGGTACGCCTCCGCGGCCGCCTTGATGCGGCGGCCGAAGTCGGGGGCGTCCTTGCGGGCCGCGCCGAGTGCCAGCCCGACGAGCAGCTTGCCCAGTCCATGGCCTACGAGGGTGTTGAAGATGCGGACGCGGGTGCGGCCGCCCGGGAGGGGTTCGAGGTCGTAGCCGCCCTCCGCCGTGACGAGGTTGCGGCTCTGCTCCGTCCAGCGGATCCGGCGCGGCGCGTCCAGGCCGACGATGCGGAATTCGCGGCCGGTCTTCATCCCGGCGTCCTTGACCGTGCTGCGGAAGACCGTGCCGACGGCCGTCGGGCCGTCCGGGGTCTTGGTGATCTCCTGCACGCGCGGGCTGAACTCGGGGTCGTGCCGCCCGTCGGCCAGGTAGGCGAATACCGCCTCCACCGGTCGGTCGATCTCGACACTCGCCTCGAACTGTCCAGGCATGCGGGCTCCTCGGTGCGGCTACGTGGGGACCACGATCGCAGAGCGGCACCTCACGCGCGCGCCGACTGCCCCGTGGCCGGCTCCTGGTCCGGGGCGGCGGGCCCGGCGGCGGCCGCGCCCGCGCGGCTGCCGCGCAGCGGGGTCAACAGCCCACCGCCGAGGATCAGCAGGCACAGCGCCCCGCCCGCCAGGCTGACCGCGGGGACCCCGTGGCGGGCGGCCAGCAGGGTGAGCACGGCCGCGCCCACCGGGCCCGAGGCGTTGTGCACGGTCCAGAAGGCGGAGGTGACCCGGCCGAGCAGGTGGTCCGGAGTCACCTCCTGGCGCAGGGTCATGGTGCAGATCCCGCCCAGGGTGATCCCGAACATGAAGACGGCGGCCAGCGCGGCGATCACGGGCACGCTGCGGCTGACGCCCGTCACCGTCACGCCGACGGCGATCATCGCGATCGAGGCGAGCCAGCACGTGCCGAAGCCGAGGATCCGGCGCAGTCGGCCGGCACTCAGGGCCGCGGCGACGGATCCGGCTCCGCTGACGGCGATCACGTAGCCGAGGGTGGCGGCGTCCCGGCCGAGGTCGTGCTGGACCCGGTAGATCAGCAGGTCGGTGGCGCCCATGGTGACGAAGGTCAGCAGGGTGAGCTGAATGGTGAGCGGGCGCAGCAGCGGGTGGCTCCACAGGAAGCGGAAGCCGACCACGAACATCTCCCGCAACACCCCGGCTCCCGCCCCCGCCCTGCCCACGGCCTTGTCCGCGGCCCGGTCCGCGCCTTCCCCGATCGGGCGCGCGGTGAACCTCACCCACCCCAGGCTCGTGGCGGAGACCAGGAACGTCGCCCCGTCCAGGGCCAGTGCCCAGTCCGCGCCCACTCCGGCCGTGAGGAACCCGGCCACGACCGGCCCGAGCAGACTCCCGAGGGCGAAGGTGCCCATCAGCCGCCCGTTGGCGGCCGTGAGGTCCTGCGTACGCACCAGTTGGGGGATGGCCGTCACGTACGCGACGTCGAACAGCGTCTTCAGTACGGCGGCCAGGGCGGTCAGCACGTACAGCAGCCAGATCTGCGGCCCCGCGACCCACCAGACGAGCGGGACCGCGCCGAGCAGCACGGCCCGCGCCAGATCGCAGACGATCATGAGTCTGCGGCGGTCCGCCCGGTCCACCACGTACCCGGCGAACACCCCGGTGCCGATGGCGGTGGCGCCGGAGACGACCGTGACCAGGCCCATCTGGACGATGGATCCGGTGGCGTCGAGGACGAGCAGGGGAAGCGCCAGCATCGAGACGGACCCGCCGAGCACGGACAGCGCCTGGCCGAGCCAGAAGACGGTGAAGTCCTTGTTCCGCCGCAGTGGCGGTACCGGATCGTATGGTTCGGATTCCGCCGAGATGGTCCCGCTCCCCCGTGCCCGTCGGCCGCCTTCGTGGTCGGCCATGGGTGCGAGCGTAGGTGAGCCGGTCCCCCGCCCGCCAACGTGTTTCGCCCCGCCCCCTGGTCCCGTGGGGGGACGAGGCCGGGGGCAGACCTAAGGGCTGTCCCGTGATCCCCGGCGGGCGCACGACGCCGGCCACGGCACCTCGCCGCGTTGTCGGAACGCCCGAATACGCCCAGTATGCGGGCGCCCCTCCGCCTTGCGATGCACCGCATCCGACGCCGTGCGCCGATCCACCGGGGATTACGGGACAGCTTTTTAGCCGAGCAGGGCGTACACCGTGGAGGCCGTGGCCGCGGGGTCCTCGGCGCCCTCGGGGGTCAGGGTGATGTCGGCGAAGGCCATCCGCCTGCCGAGCTTGGTCACCCGTACGTGGATCAGTACGTCGGCCCCGACCACCGGCCGCTGGAAGCTGGTGGACTGCTGGACGGTGGTCATCGGCGCGTAGGTCCCGCGGGCGGCGGAGATCGCGATGACGGTGGCCGTGTCGGCGGCCGCCATCATGGCCTGGCCCGAGAGGCCGCCGCCGTCCCGGGACAGCTCGTCGGACCAGGGCAGGCGCAGCACGGCGTGCCGCTCGCCCGTCTCCTGGACGGTCAGTCCGAGGGCGAGCACCCAGGGGGCGAAATGGTCGGAGAGGATTTTGTCTGCGTCTGCCGGTGAGATCGTCACCGGGAGATTGTGGCGGCCCGGCCGGACCGCCACAATCCCCTTTCGGTCAGAGGCCGGCGGCCAGTTCCGTGCCCTGCCGGATGGCCCGCTTGGCGTCGAGCTCGGCCGCCACGTCGGCGCCGCCGATCAGGTGGGCCTCGACCCCCGCCGCGCGCAGGGCCTCGTACAGGTCGCGGCGCGGCTCCTGGCCCGTGCACAGGACCACCGTGTCGGCGGGCACGAGGTGCTGCTCGCCGCCGACGGTGATGTGCAGACCCTGGTCGTCGATGCGGTCGTACGTGGCCCCCGCTACGGAGACGACGCCCCGGTGCTTGAGCTCCGCGCGGTGGATCCACCCGGTGGTGGTACCGAGGCCCGCGCCGACCTTGGTGGCCTTGCGCTGGAGGAGGTGGACCTGGCGGGGCGGCGCGGGTCGCGCGGGGGTGGTGAGTCCGCCGGGGCCGGCGTACGTGGTGTCCACGCCCCAGTGGCGGAAGTAGACGTCGGGGTCCTGGGAGGCTCCCTCGCCGCTGTCGGTGAGGAACTCGGCCACGTCGAAGCCGATACCGCCGGCGCCGACGACGGCGACGCGCTCGCCGACGGGTGCTCCGTCGCGGAGCACGTCGAGGTAGCTGACGACGTCGGCGCGGTCCACGCCCTCGATGTCGGGAGTGCGGGGGGTGACGCCGGTGGCGACGACGACCTCGTCGTAGCCCTGGAGGGTCTCCACGTCGGCGCGGGTGTTCAGGCGGACCTCGACGCCGGCCTCCACGAGCTGGGTGCCGAAGTAGCGGATGGTCTCCTCGAACTCCTCCTTGCCGGGGATGCGGCGGGCGACGTCGAGCTGGCCGCCGATGTGGCCGGAGGCCTCGAAGAGGGTGACGGCGTGGCCGCGGCCGGCGGCGGAGACGGCGCAGGCGAGGCCGGCCGGACCGGCGCCGACGACGGCGACGCGCTTCTTGGTCCGGGTCGGGGACAGCACGAGCTCGGTCTCGTGGCAGGCGCGCGGGTTGACCAGGCAGCTGGTGATCTTGCCGCTGAAGGTGTGGTCGAGGCAGGCCTGGTTGCAGCCGATGCAGGTGTTGATGGTCTCGGGGCGGCCGGCGGCGGCCTTGGCGACGAAGTCGGCGTCGGCCAGGAAGGGGCGGGCCAGGGAGACCAGGTCGGCGCGGCCGTCGGCGAGCAGTTCCTCGGCGATCTCCGGGGTGTTGATGCGGTTGCTGGTGACGAGGGGGACGCTCACCGCGCCCATCAGCCGCTTGGTGACCCAGGTGTAGGCGCCGCGCGGGACGGAGGTGGCGATGGTGGGGATGCGGGCCTCGTGCCAGCCGATGCCGGTGTTGATGATGGTGGCGCCGGCCGCCTCGATCTCCTTGGCGAGGTGGACGACCTCGTCGAGGGTGGAGCCGCCGGGGATGAGGTCGAGCATGGAGAGGCGGTAGACGATGATGAAGTCCTCGCCGACGGCCGCGCGGGTGCGCCGGACAATCTCCAGCGGGAAGCGCACGCGGTTCTCGTACGCGCCGCCCCAGCGGTCGGTGCGCTTGTTCGTCGCGGCGGCGATGAACTCGTTCACCAGGTAGCCCTCGGAGCCCATGATCTCGACGCCGTCGTAGCCCGCGAGCTTGGCGAGGCGGGCGGCGCGGACGAAGTCCTCGACGGTGCGCTCGACCTCGACGTCGGTGAGCTCGTTCGGGACGAAGGGGCTGATGGGGGCCTGGATGGCGCTGGGGGCCACCAGGTCCTTGTGGTAGGCGTAGCGGCCGAAGTGGAGGATCTGCATCGCGATCTTCCCGCCCTCGGCGTGCACGGCCTCGGTGATCACGCGGTGCTCGGCGGCCTCGTCCTCGGTGGTGAGGCGGGAGCCTCCCTCGAAGGGGCGGCCGGCGTCGTTCGGGGAGATGCCGCCGGTGACGATCAGGCCGGCGCCGCCGCGGGCGCGCTCGGCGTAGAAGGCGGCGAGCCGCTCGAAGCCGCCCTGGTGCTCTTCGAGCCCGGTGTGCATCGAGCCCATGATCACGCGGTTCGGCAGGGTGGTGAAGCCGAGGTCCAGGGGGCTCAGCAGGTGCGGGTACCGGCTCTGGGAACTCATGAGGGGCGCCTCCTCGCGCGGGGGTGATGAACCTGTTCTAGCGAGCGGAGGGCGATTTTGCAACTAGGTGCAAAATCAGGGGGAGGACCCTGGGCCCGGGATTCCCCAGGGCCGGCGGGCCGGCCCGACAGGGGCTGTGGCGGAGTTCACGCCCGCGACTGCATGGCGGAGAGCCTGCGCACCCAGACGACGGCGAGTACGCCCGCCGCGACGTAGAGCAGGTCCGACGCCATGCCGACCAGCACGGAGGTGCGCGGCTCGGCGACCCGGCCGGCCGCAAGGGAGGCCAGCATGGCCGCGCCGAACGTGCCGCACCAGGCCGTGACGGGAGCCGCGGAGGCGGGCGCGGCTGCGCGGCGCGCCGGCGTCGACACACTGGCCGTCCACACGCGCGTGGCGATCCCGTACGCGAGGACGGTCGGGCCCACCAGGGGGATGAACCAGATGCCGATCGACCAACCCGCGCCCCGGCGGAAGAGTTCGGGGGCGAAGACACCCGCGTTCACCCGGACCCGGTGGAACCAGATGATGAACACCACGGCGGTGGGGACCATCGGCAGCAGCGCCATGCCCATCGCCGCGGAGTACAGCATCCAGGACGGATCCGGGTCCGTGGTGCCGTCCAGCGCCCCGTACCGGTGGGCCCCGGCGGCCACCATGAGCACGCGGGTCGCGGCGCACACGCCGAGCAGAGCGGTGAGACCGGTGGCCAGGCCCTTGGGCGACCGGAGCAGCGAACGGACCGGGGGCGGGCCGAGCGGAGGCAGTGATCTGGTACCGAAGGACATGACGAGGAACCCCCGTGGGTGCGCGGTGACATGACGAAGGCCGCCGGCGCAGGCAGGCAGGCAGGCAGGCAGGCAGCAAGGAACATACGGCACCGCCGCGATCATCGTCCGAGCGACAGGGGCCCCGGGCCGGGGGCGGGCCGGGCGGCGGGCGGGGCCCCGCCGGGCGGTCAGGCGCGGTGCAGGCGGACCGTGACGATCTGGAACGGGCGCAGGATGAGGGCGACCGCACCCTCAGGGGTGGGGACCCCCACCGCCGTTCCCGCCAAAGGGCGTTCGAGCAGGTCGCTCTCGACCGCCGCCGCGAGGGGGAAGGACGCGGTGAGGGTGGCCCGGGCGCGGCCTCCGCGGGACTCGTAGAGGCGGACGATCACATCACCGCTGCGGTCCTCGGCCAGTTTGACCGCCTCGACCACCACCGCGTCCTCGTCGACGGCGACCAGTGGGGCGACCGGGCCGGCGCCGGGGACCACCCGCTCGGGCAGGTTCAGGGCGTGGCCCTCACGAACCGCGTCCCCGATCCCGGCGCCGGGCGCGAGCGAGAAGCGCAGGGTGTGGGAGCCCTGGTCGGTCTCCGGGTCGGGGTAGCGCGGGGCGCGCAGCAGGGAGAGCCGGACCGTGGTGGTCTGGCCGCCGTCGGCCCGTACGTCCCGCGTCACGTCGTGCCCGTACGTGGAGTCGTTGAGCAGCGCCACTCCCCAGCCGGGCTCTTCCGCGTGGATCCAGCGGTGGGCACAGATCTCGAACTTGGCGGCCTCCCAGGAGGTATTGGTGTGGGTGGCCCGGTGGACGTGCCCGAACTGGGTCTCGGAGGCGGTGCGTTCGGCCTTCACGTCCAGGGGGAAGGCGGCCTTGAGAAACTTCTCCGTCTCGTGCCAGTCCACGTCCGTGACGATGTCGACCGTTTTGGTCCCGGCCCGCAGGGTGATCTGCTGCACCGCCCGCGACCGCCCGAAGGAGCGGGTCACGCGTACGGTCGCCGCTCGCGGGCCGCTCCCGGTGACCTCCAGCCGGTCCAGCTCCACGAGGTCGGTGACCCGGTTGCGGTAGAACGCGTCGATGTCCCAGGCGTCCCACATGTTCGGGAAGTCGGGGTGGATCTGGAGCAGGTTCGCCGCCGCGCCCGGGGCTACCGCCTCGCGGCGCGCCTCCAGGTCGTAGACGGAGACGATCAGGCCGCGGCCGTCGATCTCCACCAGCAGCCGGCCGTTGGCCAGGATGTGCCCGCCGCCGTGCCGCTCCTCCACGGTGACCGGCTCCCCCACCGCGGCCGGGCGGCCCGCCCCGCCGGCCGGGACGCCGCGCCGGGCGTGCGGGGCGCAGTTGAAGACGAGCTCGTCGGTGCCCTGACCCGCCAGCGCCTGCTGCGCGGCGACGGTGATCCCCTGGAGCTCCTCGCGTACGGCCGCATACGTCTGGCGCGCCTCGCGGTGCACCCAGGCGATGGACGAGCCCGGCAGGATGTCGTGGAACTGGTGGAGCAGCACCGTCTTCCAGATCCGCTCCAGGTCCTCGTACGGGTACGCGTACCCCGCGACCCGCACCGCGGCCGTCGCCGCCCACAGCTCGGCCTCGCGCAGCAGCGACTCGCTGCGCCGGTTGCCCTGCTTGGTCCTGGCCTGGGAGGTGTAGGTACCGCGGTGCAGCTCCAGGTAGAGCTCGCCGGCCCAGACGGGCGCGTCCTCGTACTCGGCGTGCGCCTTCTCGAAGAAGGCGTCCGGGCGCTCGACACGGACCTTCGGGGAGCCTTCCAGGTCCCGCTGGCGGCGGGCGCGGGCGAGGTGTTCGCGGGTGGGGCCGCCACCGCCGTCGCCCCAGCCGAAGGGCACGAGCGAGCGTGAACCGTGCCCCTTCTCGCGGTAGTTACGGGCGGCGTGGGCGAGTTGGGCGCCACCGAGGTCGCTGTTGTAGGTGTCGACGGGCGGAAAGTGGGTGAAGACGCGGGTGCCGTCGATGCCCTCCCACCAGAAGGTGTGGTGGGGGAACCTGTTGATCTGGGACCAGGAGATCTTCTGGGTCAGGAACCACTTGGAGCCGGAGAGCTTGACGATCTGGGGCATCGCGGCGGTGTAGCCGAAGGAGTCGGGGAGCCAGACGTTCTGCGTCTCGATGCCGAACTCGTCGAGGAAGAACTTCTTGCCGTAGAGGAACTGGCGGGCCATGGCCTCGCCGCCGACCATGTTGGTGTCGGACTCCACCCACATGCCGCCGACCGGTACGAACTGCCCGTCCGCGATCTTTTTTTTGACCCGCTCGAAGAGCTCGGGCCGGTAGGTCTTGATCCATTCGAGCTGCTGCGCCTGGGACATCGCGAAGACGAAGTCGGGGTGCTGGTCCATCAGGTTGACCATGTTGGAGGCGGTGCGCGCGACCTTGCGGACCGTCTCGCGCAGGGGCCACAGCCACGCGGAGTCGATGTGGGCGTGGCCGACCGCGCTGATCCGGTGCGCGGAGGCGTTGGCCGGGGCGGCGAGCACCCCGGTCAGGCACCCGCGGGCGGCGGCCGCGGTGCCGGGGACGTCGCCGAGGTCGAGGGCGTCCAGGGCCGCGCCGAGGGCCCGCAGGATCTCGTGCCGGCGGGCGTCCGCCGTGTCGAGCTGGGTCATCAGCTCGTAGAGCACCTCCAGGTCCCGGGCCAGTTCCCAGACCTCCGTCTCGAAGACGGTGAGCTCCATCCGGGCGAGCCGGTACAGGGGCTGGTCGCCGCTGGTGGGCAGGTCTCCTTCGTACGTGACCGCGTGGTCGACCAGGACCGGGTTGGAGGCGGCCTCCACATACCACTCGACCCGCTCGCCGCCCTCGGCGCGGTCGGCCACGCGCACCCAGTCGTTGTACGGGTTGAGGGCCTTCACCTCGCCGCCGTCGGCCCGGTGGACCAGGCCCTCGCACTGGAATCCGGGCATCATCCGGTCGAAGCCGAGGTCGAGGACGGCTTCCACCGTGCGGCCGGCCCAGTCCGTGGGGACCGTACCGGTGACCTTGAACCAGGTGGTGCCCCAGGCCGGTCCCCACGGGTCGCCGATCGCGCAGGGCCCGTAGGCCGCCGCGAGCCCTTCGGCGACGGGGACGGGCTCGCCGGGGGCCTCCCAGCGCTCGACGGTCAGCGGGACCGCGCGGGAGTGGACGGCGGGCTTGACGCGCTCCTCGAGAACCCGGCGGAGGCGGTGTTCGGTGATGCTGCGGTCGTCGTGCATGACGGCTGCTCCAGGGAGGGTGGTCGGTAGGGACGTGTCGGTACGGACGTAAGCGGGCCGGCTCAGGTCTTGACGGCTCCCTCGCCCACGCCCTTGAAGAAGAAACGCTGGAGGGCGAAGAAGAGCAGCATCATCGGGACGAGCGCGGCCGTCGCGCCGGCGGCGACGAGCCGCTGGTCGTTGACGGTGGTGGCGCCGGCCAGGGTCTTCAGGCCGAGCTGAAGGGTGTAGTGGTCGCTGTCGGTGAGGACCAGCAGGGGCCACAGGAAGTCGTCCCAGGCGCCCATGAAGCTGGTGATGCAGACGACGGCCAGGGCGCCCTTGGCTGCGGGGAGGAACACGCGGGTGAAACGGGTCCATTCGCCCGCCCCGTCCAGGACGGCGGCTTCCTCGACCTCCCGGGGTACGGCCAGGAAGGCCGCCCGCATGATCATGATGTTGAGCACGGAGACCGCGCCCGGCAGCCACACGCCGATGAGGGTGTCGACGAGGCCCATCTCGCGGACGGTGAGGAACATCGAGATCATCACGGACTCGAAGGGGAACATCAGGGTCGCCACCAGCACGGTGAACACGATCCGACGGCCCTTCCAGGCGGCCCGGGAGAGGGCGTAGCCGCCCATCGCGGCGAAGAGCATGTTCGAGGTGATCGCGAGGGCGGCGACGGTGAGGGTGTTGCCGACGTACTGCGGCAGCGGGAAGGACTCGGCGACCCGTACGTAGTTGTCGAGGGTGGGCCGCGCGGGCAGCACGCCGTCGTACACGTTCTCGGTGCGGCCGCGTAGCGAGGTCAGGAACTGCCAGACGATCGGGCCCAGCATGACCACGAGCATCAGCACCAGGGTGGCGTACCGCCCGGCGAGGGCGATCCGGTGGCGCCTGCGGGCGGCGGGTGTGCGCCGGGGTGGCTGCCCGTTCCCCGCGGTGGACGGTGCGCTCATCTCTCGTCTCCCTTCGACAGGCGGCGGCCCAGCAGGCTGAAGACGAGGGTCAGCAGGAACAGCAGGATGGAGATGGCGGAGGCGTAGCCGGTCTCGCCGGAGAAGCCGAGGCCGACCTGCCGGATCAGGAAGGGCAGGGTGCGGGCGCCGCCGCCGGGGCCGCCGCTCTCGCCGCCGAGCATGTAGATCTCGGTGAACACACGCAGCGCCGAGATGGCGGAGAGCGTGCCGACCAGCAGCATCATCGGCTTCACCTGGGGCACGGTGATGCTGAAGAAGCGACGGACGGGGCCGGCGCCGTCGATGGCGGCCGCTTCGTAGAGGGTGGCGGAGACGTTCCCGAGGGCCGCCAGGTAGAAGACCATGTAGTAGCCGAGGCCCTTCCACACGGTCACCATCATCGCGGAGACCAGCAGCATCGTGGAGTCCGTGAGGAACGGGACCGGCTCGGAGACGAGGTGCAGCCGCAGGAAGACGGTGTTGACAAGGCCGTCGCTGCGCAGCACCCACTGCCAGATCAGCCCGACGACCACGGCGGAGGCGATCACCGGGGTGTAGAAGGCGGAGCGGAAGAAACCGATGCCGGGGATCCTCGCCTGTACGAGGACCGCCAGGGCCAGCGGCAGGAGGACCAGGCAGGGGACGACTACCACGAGGTACAGCACGCTGTTGCCGGTCGCGACCCAGAAGTCGGGGTCGGCGAAGGCGCGCCGGTAGTTGTCGAGGCCGACGAAGCTGCCGTCGCGCAGGATCTGGGCGTCGGTGAGGGAGAGGATGACGGTGTTGACGAACGGCCAGAGGCTGAACAGCGTCACCATCACCAGGCCGGGGGCGAGGAACAGGTAGGGCGTCCACCACCGGCGGTGGGGCAGCCCGGTCTCGGTCTCCATGGCCCGCAGGGCGCGCCGCCCGCGAGCCGCTCCGCGACGCCGCTCGTGTGCCGCGGCGCGGACCCGCGGCTCGCCGGCGGCGAGGTCGGTCACTTGTCGGCCGCGGCGGCGAGGAGCTTGTTCGCCGCTTCCTGGGCCTTCCGC
>NZ_JBSGZP010000100.1:0-15300 GCF_053611065.1 Streptomyces sp. NPDC054840 | reverse complement strand
GCTGTTCGCCGTCCACCCGCCCGTCCTGGTCGCGGCCGGCGCGGTGTTCCTCGCGGGGGTCGGGTTCGCGGCCACCCTGCCCCTCCAGGAGCGGCTCCTCGAACAGACCCCCGACGCCATCCGCGGCCAGGTCCAGGGCGTCGAGTCGGCCGGCCGGATGACCTGGCAGGGCATCGGCGCCCTGATCGCCGGAGGGCTGGCCCAGTACCTCGCCCCGGGCACCGCGATCGCCGTCGTCGCCGGGGTCTCGGTCGTGGTCACCCTGCTGTGCCGACCGGCGCGCCGTTCCGGCCCGCACCGGCCGCCACCCGCGGGCTGACGGGAAGGGGCACACCGTTTTATTCGTGCGTGTGTTCGGTTCACGGGTTAGGCTGAGGTCATGCACGCAGTCCACGGCCTTCAGGGTTCCCTCTTCGACCAGGGCGACGAGATCCGGCTCGGCCCTCTCGGCGGCATGCGGCGCACCGAGCTCGGCGCCGGCGCCTGGGTCGACCACCTGCCCGGCTGGCTGAGCGGCGCCGACGCGCTCTTCGATCGGCTGGCCGCCGACGTGCCGTGGCATGCCGAGCGCCGGCAGATGTACGAGCGGGAGGTGGAGGTGCCCCGGCTGCTCGCCTTCTACGCCGCGGACGAGCCCCTGCCCCACACCTCGCTCACGGCCGCCCGTGAGGCGCTGACCCGCCACTACGCCGCCGAGCTCGGCGAGCCCTTCACCACCGCCGGCCTGTGCCTGTACCGCGACGGCCGCGACAGCGTGGCCTGGCACGGGGACCGGACCGGCCGTTCGTCGACCGAGGACACGATGGTGGCCATCGTCTCCGTCGGCGACCCGCGCGATCTCGCGTTCCGGCCCCGCGGCGGCGGGGCCACCCTGCTGCGGCTGCCCCTGGGACACGGCGACCTGGTCGTCATGGGAGGCTCCTGCCAGCGGACCATGGAGCACGCCGTACCCAAGTCGGCGCGGGCCGTCGGGCCCCGCATCAGCATCCAGTTCCGGCCCCGCGACGTCCGCTGACCTTCGATCCGGGCCGGGACGGCCGTGCGGGCGTGCCCGACTCGTTCGCGCCGACATCCGCGACGTGCGACGGCAGCTGAAGGCGCGGGGCCCGGAGTAGTGCCTCAGGCGGCGGTGCCGGGATCCTTCGTGGGGCGGGCGGCCCCGGCCGCCGCGTGCAGCGAGCGCAGCGCCAGCAGCAGGATCCCGACGTCGTCCAGGTACACCGGGTCCGGGATCAGGTCCACCGGCGAGAGGGTGTAGGCGACCGCGCCCCAGAACAGGGCCTTGTCGCGCAGCGGGATCCCCGCGTCGACCAGCAGCCGCCGGGCCGCGAAGACCCGTACGAGCAGTACGGCCGCGGCGATCGCGAGGCCCACCGCGACGACCGTCCCCAGGGCGAGCCACACCTTTCCGTCCATGGCGGCCCTATACCCCGATATCGGGCCGCGGTACCCCGGCGGCGGCCGGATCCGTTCCGGCGCCTTCTCCGCGCAGCCGGCGGCCGACCTCGCCCAGCCCGTCGGCGAGCGCGTCGAGCTGCCCGGGGGTGAGGACGTCGACGAGGATCTCCCGGACCGCCGCCACGTGCCCGGGGGCGGCCTCCTCCAGCTTGGCGCTGCCGGCGTCGGTCAGGACGGCGAAGACGCCGCGCACGTCGGAGGGGCAGCTGCGGCGGCGGACCAGACCGGCCTTCTCCATCTGGGTGACCTGATAGGTCAGCCCGCTCTTGGAGTTGATCAGGCCGTTGGCGAGCTCGGTCATCCGCAGCTCGCGCCCGGGCGCGGCGGCGAGTCGTACGAGGATCTCGTACTGGGGATGCGAGAGCCCGGCGTCGTCCTTGAGCTGTTGGTCCAGCCGGCGGTTCACCAGGGCCGATGCGGCGAGGAAACCGCTCCAGGCGCGCATCTCTCGCTCGTCCAGCCATCTCGGTTCAGCCATGGACCCAGCCTACACGGGTTGTTCCAATTTGAATCAGTGGTTAGGGTCGGGGCTAGCGGTTCGAATTTGAACAACTTCCCTGCCTCCCACCGGGCCGCCCGACCGGAAGGACCCCCCGATGACCAGCCCCTCCGTCACCGCGACGAAGCCGCAGGCCGCAGCACCGGCCGCACGCCTCACGCTCTCCGCCCGCTCCACCGCGGGCCACGACACCGGCCTGCTCCTCCTGCGCCTGGCTCTCGGTCTGACCATGGCGGCGCACGGCTCGCAGAAGCTCTTCGGTTGGTTCGGGGGTGGCGGCATCAGCGGTACCGGTCGGTTCTTCACCGCTGCCGGCTACCCGGGGGGTGACGCGATGGCGGTCCTCGCCGGCCTCACCGAGACCCTCGGCGGGCTCGGCCTCGCCCTCGGGCTGCTCACTCCGCTCGCCGGAGCCGCCATCGTCGGCACCCTGATCAACGCCATCGCCGTCCATGGCGCCGGCGCCTTCTTCGCCCCGAAGGGCGTCGAGTACGAGCTGCTGCTGACCGCCGGCGCCGCGGCCCTCGCCCTCACCGGCCCCGGACGGTACGCCGTCGACCGCTTCGTGCCCTTCCTGCGCAGCCACCGCCCCGCCTACGGTGCCCTCGCCGTCGCCCTCGGCGTGGTCCTCGCCGTCGTACTGCTCCTCGTGCGCGACTGAGGTCGTCTCCGCAGAGTCCCGTCTGCCCCGGGCGGCCGGCGCCACTGTGCGGACACGACCTCCTGCTGATCGCAGGGCGGCACGGAAGCCGACGTATTCCCACCGGCCATGCGGATTTGCGCCAACTCTCTTTGACTTCAGGTGACTTGCTGTTGTGCTCACCTATGTTCTACGGGGCACATCAGTTCGCCCCAGGAGGTCAGATTGCAGTCCAGGCGCTTCCTCGCCCTTTTCCGCGCGATACGCCGGTCCCACCTGCTCATCGCTCTCGGCCTCGGCTCGCTGCTGATCGGTCTGACCCCGTTGTTCATGGTCACGAGCACGGCAGCGGCCGGCCGCGCCCCGGCACCACGTCCCGCGCCCGTGCCCTTCGACCAGCAGACGGCGAAACAGTCGCCGCACCACGGCATCGTCCCCGCGAACGCGATGGAGCCGACGGCTCCGATCCTCGACCGGGCCGGATGGACGGCCACGGCGAGCGACGAGGAGACGGTCGGCGAGAACGGCCGCGCGGCCAACGTCCTCGACGGGAACGCCGCCACCCTCTGGCACAGCAAGTACGTGCCCACCCCGACCCCGCTGCCGCACAGCATCACCGTCGACATGCACCGCACCGCGGTCGTCTCCGCCCTCGTCTACCGCCCCCGCACCGACGGGCCCAACGGGCGGGTCGGTGAGTACGGCATCAGCCTGAGCACCGACGGACTGAGCTGGGCGACCCCGGTCGCCACCGGCACGCTCGCGGACGACGTCAGCCCCAAGACCCTCGGATTCGCCCCGCAGGGCGCCCGGTTCGTCCGGCTGACCGCGCTGAGCGAGGCGGGCGGCCGCGGACCCTGGTCCTCCGCCGCCGAGATCGACCTGCTGGGCGACCCCGGCACCCCCGCGGCCACCATCGACCTGTCCCGCGCCGGATGGACGGCCACGGCGAGCGACGAGGAGACGGTCGGCGAGAACGGCCGCGCGGCCAACGTCCTGGACGGCAAGGACGACACCCTCTGGCACAGCAAGTACGTGCCCACCCCGACCCCGCTGCCGCACAGCATCACCATCGACATGCACCGCACGGCCGTCGTCTCCGCCCTCGTCTACCATCCCCGCTCCACGGGGCCCAACGGGCGCGTGGGCGCGTACTCCGTCGCCACCAGCACCGACGGCGTCACCTTCGGCACACCGGTGGCCACGGGCACTTGGCGCGACGACGACACCGTCAAGACCGCCACCTTCACCCGCACCGCGTCGGCCCGCTTCATCCGGCTGACCGCGACCAGCGAGGCCGGCGGCCGCGGACCGTGGACCTCCGCGGGGGAGATCCGCCTGAGCGGACCGTCCAGCCCGGCCGTCCACGGCTCCTGGGGCCGGATCACCGGCTTCCCGCTGGTGCCGGTGGCCACCGCCGCCCTGCCCGGCGACAAGCTGCTGGCCTGGTCCGCGTACGCCGTCGACCGGTTCGGCGGCAACAACGGCTACACGCAGACCGCGATCCTGGACCTGAAGACGGGCAAGGTCACTCAGCGGCGCATCGACAACACCGGACACGACATGTTCTGCCCCGGCATCGCCATGCTCGCCGACGGCCGGGTACTGGTCACCGGCGGCAGCAACGCGGAGAAGGCGAGCATCTACGACCCGGCCACCGACAGCTGGTCCGCCACCACGAGCATGAACATCGCCCGGGGCTACCAGTCCATGACCCTGCTCTCCACCGGCGAGGCCTTCGTCATGGGCGGATCCTGGAGCGGATCCACGGGAACCGACAAGGCCGGTGAGGTCTGGTCCCCGGGCACCCGGACCTGGCGCAGCCTCCCCGGAGTGCCCGCCGCCACGGCGCTGACGGCCGACCCGGCCGGACCCTACCGCGCCGACAACCACATGTGGCTGCACGCCACTTCGGGCGGCAAGGTGCTGCAGCTGGGCCCGAGCAAGCAGATGAACTGGATATCCACCGGCGGGCAGGGCGGCATCACTTCCGCCGGCACCCGGGCCGACAGCCAGGACGCCATGACCGGCAACGCCGTCGCCTACGACATCGGCAAACTGCTCACCCTGGGCGGCTCGCCCGCCTACCAGGACACCCCCGCCACCCGGCGCGCCTACACCGTGGGCATCTCGGGCAGTCAGGTCCAGGCCGCCCGCACCGGTGACATGGAGCATGCCCGCGCCTTCAGCAACAGCGTGGTCCTGCCCGACGGCAAGGTGGCCGTCTTCGGCGGTCAGGCCTATCCAGTGCCGTTCAGTGACGCCACCTCCGTCATGACCCCCGAACTGTGGGACCCGGCGACCGGCACCTTCACCCCCCTCGCCACCATGGGCGTTCCGCGCAACTACCACAGCGTGGCCAACCTGCTGCCCGACGGACGGATCTTCTCCGGCGGCGGCGGTCTGTGCGGCGACTGCGCGACCAACCACGCCGACGGGGCGATCTTCACGCCGCCGTACCTGCTCAACGCGGACGGAACCCCGAAGCCGCGTCCCGCCATCACCGCGGGCGTGCCCCCCAGGGCGGCTCCCGGCGCCTCGCTCACGGTGAGCACCCAGGGCCCGGTGGCATCGTTCGTCCTGATGCGGGCCGCCGCCGCGACCCATTCCACCGACAACGACCAGCGCCGGGTCCCCGTGGTATCCACCGCGGCGGGAGGCGGCACCTACCACGTGTCCGTACCCGCCGACACCGGTGTGGTCCTGCCGGGGACCTACATGCTCTTCGCCCTCGACGCCCAGGGCGTACCGAGCATCGGCCAGTTCGTCACGATCTCCTGACCACTGACCACTGACCACTCATGACTGACCGCTGATCCCGATCCCATGAGCGGTGTCCGGGGCCTGAGCTGATTGGCCCCGGACATTCAGGGGAATAGCGCACAAATGACACAGCCCATCGAAGACTACGCACTCATCGGCGACCTGATGACCAGCGCACTCGTCGGCCGCGACGGGTCCATCGACTGGCTGTGCCTGCCGCGCTTCGACTCGGCGGCCTGCTTCGCCAAGCTCCTCGGCGAGGAGGAGAACGGCCACTGGCGCATCGCGCCCCTCGACGCCGCCACCGGTGAACCCTGCGCCCGCCGCGCCTACATCGACGGCTCACTGATCCTGGAATCGTACTGGGAGACCGAAACCGGGACCGTCAAGGTCACGGACTTCATGCCCCAGCGCGAGGTCGCCCCCGACGTCATCCGCATCGTCGAGGGCATCAGCGGCACGGTCCGGATGCGCAGCACCCTGCGCCTGCGCTTCGACTACGGCCACGTCGTGCCCTGGGTACGCCGCAGCGACGGCGACCGGATCGCCGTCGCCGGACCCGACTCCGCCTGGTTCCGCAGCGACCCGCCGGTCCGCACCTGGGGGGAGGCGAACAGCACCTGCTCCCAGTTTCCGGTCACCGCGGGCCGCCGCGTCGCCTTCGTCCTCACCTGGCACCCCTCGCACCGGCCGCGCCCCGAGCCCTGCGACCCCTTCGACGCACTGGACCAGAGCCTCGCCGACTGGCGGGAATGGACCTCGCAATGCCGCTACGAGGGCCCGTACCAGGAGGCGGTCACCCGCTCCCTGATCACCCTCAAGGCCCTCACCTACGCCCCGACCGGCGGTATCGCCGCCGCGGCCACCACATCCCTCCCCGAGGAGCTCGGCGGCGTCCGCAACTGGGACTACCGCTACTGCTGGCTCCGGGACTCCACCCTCACCCTCGGCTCGCTCCTGTCCACCGGCTTCCTCGACGAGGCCCGTGCCTGGCGCGAATGGCTGCTGCGCGCGGTCGCGGGCGACCCCGCCGACCTCCAGATCATGTACGGCATCGGGGGCGAGCGGCGGATCCCCGAGAGCGAACTGCCCTGGCTGCGCGGTTACGCCTCCTCCGCCCCGGTCCGAGTCGGGAACGCCGCCGTCGACCAGCTTCAGCTGGACGTGTACGGGGAGGTCATCGACTCCCTCTACCTCGCCCGGTCGGCCGGGCTGCCCGCCGAACGTCACGCCTGGCGGATCCAGCTCGCGCTGCTGGACTTCCTCGAACGCAACTGGCACCGGCCCGACGAGGGCCTGTGGGAGGTACGCGGCCCCCGCCGCCACTTCGTGCACTCCAAGGTGATGGCGTGGGTCGCGGCCGACCGGGCCGTACGCACCCTGGAGAGCGACCCCTCCCTGGACGGAGACGTGGAACGCTGGCGGGCCATGCGCGACGAGGTGCACCGCGACGTGTGCGAGAGGGGCTACGACCCCGTGCGCGGCACCTTCACCCAGTACTACGGCTCCGCGGAGCTCGACGCGGCGACCCTGCTCATCCCCAGGGTCGGATTCCTGCCGCCCGACGACCCACGGGTCATCGGCACGGTCGACGCGGTGCGCGCCGAGCTCGGCAGCAGCGGACTGGTCCGCCGCTACAGCACCGCGGACACCACGGTCGACGGACTGCCGGGTGACGAAGGAGCCTTTCTGGCCTGCTCGTTCTGGCTCACCGACGCCCTGCACATGACGGGCCGGCGGGAGGAGGCCCGCGCTCTGTTCGAGCGGCTGCTGGCCGTACGCAACGACGTCGGCCTGCTCGCGGAGGAGTACGACCCGCTCGCCGGACGCCAACTCGGCAATTTTCCCCAGGCGTTCAGTCACGTCGGCCTGGTGAACACCGCGCTCACCCTGGCGAGCCCGGACTGAACCGCACGACGCCTTACGCGTCCCCGCCGGTACGGGAGGCCAGCAGCAGGGCGATGTCGTCCGGCCGGTCGGCGCTGCTGCCCGCCTCACTGATCAGCCGGTCGGCGGTCTCGGTCAGCGGGGACGGCCGAGCCGCCTCCAGGGCCGTCCGCAGCCGCTCCACCCCGACGTCGATGTCGAGCCCCGGCTTCTCCACCAGCCCGTCCGTGTACAGGGCGAGGACCGAGCCCGTCGTCAGCCGCAGCTCCGTGACCGGGTACGAGGCCTCCGGATCGATGCCGAGCACCACCCCGCCCGCCAGGTCCAACACCTCGGTCCGGCCGTCCGGGTGGCGCAGCAGCGGCTGGGGGTGCCCGGCCCGGGCCGCCTTGACGGCGCCCGACGCCGGGTCGAGCAACATGTAGCAGCAGCTCGCGAACTGGCCCGGATCCAGGTCGATGAGCAGCTGGTTGGTGCCGCTCACCACCCGCTCCGGGGTGCTCCCGCTGAGCGCGAAGGCCCGTACCGCGCTGCGCAGCTGGCCCATGGTCGCCGCGGCCGCCACGCCATGGCCCTGGACGTCCCCGATGACCAGGGCCAGCAGGCCGGCGCCCGTCTCGACGACGTCGTACCAGTCGCCGCCGACGTCCATGCCCAGGGTGCCGGGCAGGTAGCGGCCGACGGTGTCCACGTGCTCGCGCACCGGCAGCCGGTGCGGCAGCAGGGCCGATTGCAGACCGCGGGCGAGCGCCACCTCGCTGTCGTAGCGCCGGGCCCGCGCGAGCGCCTGCGCGATCAGACCGGCCAGCGCCGTCAGCACCGTACGCTCCTCCGGGCTGAAGCCGCGGGGGGAGTCGAAGCCGAGGATGCACGAGCCGACGGGACGGCCCGAGGCGATCAGCGGCAGGAAGGCGCGGGCGCCGACATCGGCGTCCAGCGGAATGCCCGGATACGCGGCGGCCAGGTGCTGCATCGACTCGAAGAACATCGGCCGGCCCGTGGTCAGCGTCTCCACGCCCGGCAGCCGGACATCGAGGGAAACCCCGTCGAACCGGTTGAGGAAGCCCTGCGGGAAACCGGTCTCCCAGGCCAGGTACAGATGCCGCTCGTCCAGCAGGTAGATCGCCAGCTGGCGGCCGCCGAAGGCCGGCAGCAGCTCCTCGGTGACCACCGCCGACACCTGCCGGGCCGTGACCGCCTCCGTCAGCGCGATGGCGAGGGCCACCGGCCGGTACAGGGCCGAGGCGTCTTCGGCGGATACGCCCAGGTCCGCGTACCCGTCGGCGTTCCCGCCCACGTCGGCGTCGGCGTCGGCGTCCGGGGCCTGCCGGGCCCGTGACTCCGGCGCGTAGGCCGGTCTCGCGGAGATACCCAGCGTCAGGGTCACGCCGTCGGCCGCGGGATACAGGTCCACCGACAGCCACTGCCCGGGCGCGTGCCGGCCGCGCCGCGCGGGAAAGTGCACCCGCTCGCCGGACATGAAGCCGGCCCGGAAGTGGTCCTCGTAGGCGGGGTGCCCGAGCCACGGCAGCGCCTCCCACAGCAGCCGCCCCCGCAGATGCGGCCCGTCGAGTCCGAGCAGCTTCTCCGCCGCGGTGTTCACGTAGCCGATCCGGCCTTCCCGGTCCAGGGAGAGCACCGCTTGCGTGAGCCGGTCCGCGGCCCTGCGGGCACCCTCGGGCCCGGCCTCGGGCGGTGGCGCCGGCACGCCCATCGGGTCGCCTTCCCACAGCACCCGCCCCCCGGCCGCCGCGAGGGCGGCGAGGTCGGCGGCCAGCTGCTCCGCGGCCCGTCGCAGCCGTTCGCGGTCCTCGGTCCCGACCGGGATCCCCGGGGTCGCCTCGCGCAGCACCACCAGCACACCGAACCGCTCCGTCCCTTCGGTCACCGGCTCGTACAGCGAGGCGAAGGGGAACGGCAGCCCGGCCATCAGCTGCGGGAAGCGGCTCATCGCCGACTCCGCGTCGGGCAGGAGCACGGCCTGCCCTGAGCGGTAGGCCTCGGCGACCGGGTACGGGCGGTTCACCTGCATCCGCCACCAGGGCCGGAACAGCTGCAGCGGCAGCCCCGTGAACACGGCCAGCAGCAGCAGGCCGGTGGTGGGCGAACGCAGGTAGATCCCGCCCGCGTACCCACCGACGGCATCCAGCGCACGCATGACGGCCCGCACGAGCACCTGGGCCGTCGCATCGGGGGCACCGGTGGTATCAGGCGCGGCGCCGACGCCGTCCGCTCTGGCCATCACACAGCCAGGATGCGCCCTCGGCGGCGGCCCCTGCATCCCGGCCGGTCGCGGGCGTGCCCCGGCGATAGGCCGACCGCTTCCCTCGTCCGGGGGACGCACGGGTGTGCGGGCCACCCCTGGGACGACACCGCGGGGCACGATACCCAGGCGTCCCACCCCCGGCAGGCCCCCGGAAGGCAGAGCATGCGGTTCCAGTACGACACCATCGGCGAGCGCTACGCGGAGTCCACGAGCACGGCGGCCTTCTCCGCGGCCGACACCTACACCCTGCACGGAGCCCTCGACGCCCTCGGCGGGGTGCGCGGGCTCGACGCCCTCGACCTGGCCTGCGGATACGGATACAACACCCGGCTGCTGGCCCGCGGCGGGGCCCGGCGGACCGTCGGCGTCGACGTCTCGGAGGAGATGATCCGGCGGGCCCGTGAGCACGAGGCGACCAAGAACCGGCCGGACGTCGAGTACCACGTCGCCGACGCCGCCGGCCTGCCCCATCTCGGCCCCTTCGACCTCGCGACCGCCGCGTACGTCTTCAGCTACGCGCCCGACCGCAGATCCCTGCACGCGATGTTCCGGTCCGTCCGCGCCAACCTGCGCGCGGGCGGGCGGCTGCTGGCCATCGTCCCCAACGCGGGGGCGTTCCCGCGCGTGGACTGGTCGCCGTACGGTGTGCGCATCCTCGACCGGGTCCCGGACGGCGACGCGCCGCTGCTCAAGGCACATTTCCTGACCGAGCCGCCGGTGCCCTTCGAATTCCGCGAGTGGGCGCACGCCGACCTGGCCGAGGCCGCCGTCGAGGCGGGTTTCGTCACCGTCGGCTGGCAGCCGAACCGGACCCCGCCCGCCGATGCCGAACGCGACGAGTCGTACTGGACGGCCTACCGCGCATGGCCGATCAGCTCACTGATGACCTGTACGGCGTAGGGGCTGCCAGTCACGGCCGTCACCGATCCGCCGCCACCGCCGTGCCCTCAGAGCTCCGCCGTCGACCTGATCAGCCCGACGATCCGCTCGCGCGCCGCGCGCCCCTCCGGGACGGGCAGCAGCGGGTACCCGTGCGGCAGCCCGGCCGCCTCGTGGAACTCCACCTCGGCCCCCTCCGCGCGGGCCCGGCGCAGCAGCTCCCGGCTGTCCGTGGTCAGCACGTCCCGGGTCCCGGTGAACACCGTCATCGGCGCCAGCCCGGCGAAGCCCCCGTGCAGCGGGCTCACCCGGGGATCTTCCGCGGTCAGGGTCCCGGCGTACAACCGGCCGGCCTCCAGCAGCCCCGGGCGGGCCAGCAGCGGATCGGCCGCCTCGATGGCCGCCTGGTCCGGATGGCTCATGGTCACGTCCAGCCAGGGCGAGATCAGCACGATCCGGGACGGCTGGTCCCCGGTCCGGTCGCGCAGCCGCTGCGCGGCCGCCAGCGCCAGCCCGGCCCCGGCCGAGTCCCCGATCAGCACCGTCCCGCCGGAGCCGCCGCTCGCGATCAGCCCGCTCAGCAGGTCGGCGGCGACCGGGACGGTGCGGTCGGCGGTACCGCGCGGAGCGAGGATGTACGCCGGTACGACGACCCGCGCCCGCGCCTGCGTGACCAGGGTCCGGATCAGCGCCCAGTGCGGGCGGACCAGCTCGTCGATGTAGCCGCCGCCGTGCACGTAGAGCACATGGGCCGCGGGCTCCGCCCCGAGCGGGGAAACGTCGTACACCGGCCAGGCGCCGACGAAGGTCCGCGAGATGTCGGCGACCCGCCCCAGCCGACGCGGCGGCAGATGGGAGGCGGGCCGGCGGGCGGACTCCGCCACCCTGCTCCGGACGGCCTCCGCGCTCGCGTACCGTCTTCGCCGTCCCGCCGCGGTCAGCGCCGCCGACAGCGCCCTGCTGCGCAGACTCGGCACGCCCCTCACCTCCCCTTTTCCCCGCGCCGTTCCCGGCGCGAGCCCCTTCCCCGTCACGGGAGGAGCATAGGCGTGAAGCTGTGCTGTCGACCCGCTTAAGAAAGTCTCGATGGACTGATCACCGCGCCGATCGGCAGATTGGTGCACGTCACCGCCGCCGTCCGGGCCGATCGCCCGCGGCGTACCCTTCCGCATGCCTGGAGCCACCCCATGAAGGCACTCGTCAAGCACAAGGCAGAACCCGGCCTGTGGCTCATGGACGTCCCCGAGCCCGAGTACGGCCCCGGCGACGTGCTGATCAAGGTGCTGCGCACCGGCATCTGCGGAACCGACCTCCACATCCGCGCCTGGGACGGCTGGGCCCAGGGCGCGGTCAAGACCCCCCTCGTCCTCGGCCACGAGTTCGTCGGTGAGGTCGCCGCGCTCGGCGCGGACGTCCGGGACATCGAGATCGGCGCGCTGGTCAGCGGCGAGGGCCACCTGGTGTGCGGCAGGTGCCGCAACTGCCTGGCCGGCCGCCGCCACCTGTGCCGCAGCACGATCGGCCTCGGGGTCGGCCGCGACGGCGCCTTCGCCGAGTACGTGGTGCTGCCGGCCCAGAACGTGTGGGTGCACCGCACCGCCGTGGACCTGGACGTCGCCGCGATCTTCGACCCCTTCGGCAACGCCGTGCACACGGCGCTGTCCTTCCCGCTGGTCGGCGAGGACGTACTGATCACCGGCGCCGGACCGATCGGGATCATGGCGGCGGCCGTGGCCAGGCACGCCGGCGCGCGCAACGTGGTCATCACCGACGTCAGCCCCGAACGCCTGGAGATCGCCCGCAAGGCGGGCGCCACCCTCGCGGTCAACGTCGCCGAGTCCTCGATCGCCGAGGCGCAGACCAGGCTCGGGCTGCGCGAGGGCTTCGACATCGGCCTGGAGATGTCCGGCCGCGCCGAGGCCATGCGCGACATGATCGACAACATGACGCACGGCGGCCGGATCGCCATGCTGGGCCTGCCCGCCCAGGAGTTCCCGGTGGACTGGGCGAAGGTGGTCACCTCGATGATCACGATCAAGGGCATCTACGGCCGTGAGATGTTCGAGACCTGGTACGCGATGACCGTGCTGCTGGAGGGCGGGCTCGACCTCAGCCCGGTCATCACCGGCCGCTACTCGCACCGCGACTTCCAGGCCGCCTTCGACGAGGCGTCGACCGCGCGCAGCGGCAAGATCATCCTTGACTGGACGGCGTGACCGGCCGCCCACCGGCCGCCCCACCCACCGAACCATCCCATCTCCCTCGGGCCGGGCCCCGCACACCCTCCCCCTCCGCGGGGCCCGGCCCCGCTCTCGTCGCCCTCCGCCGCACAAGGAGAACCGCACCATGTTCGAGTCCGTCCGCGAGGACCTGCGCTCCACTCTCGACGAGATCCGCGCCGCCGGCCTGCACAAGCCCGAGCGGGTGATCGGCACCCCGCAGAACGCGGCCGTCGCCGTCACCTCGGGCGGCGCCGCCGGCGAGGTGCTCAACTTCTGCGCCAACAACTACCTGGGGCTGGCCGACCACCCCGAGGTCGTCGCCGCCGCGAAGGACGCGCTGGACCGCTGGGGCTACGGAATGGCCTCCGTCCGCTTCATCTGCGGCACCCAGGAGGTGCACAAGGAGCTGGAGGCGCGGCTCTCGGCCTTCCTCGGCCAGGAGGACACGATCCTCTACTCCTCCTGCTTCGACGCCAACGGCGGAGTTTTCGAGACCCTCCTCGGCGCTGAGGACGCGGTCATCTCCGACGCCCTCAACCACGCCTCGATCATCGACGGCATCCGCCTCTCCAAGGCCCGCCGCTTCCGCTACGCCAACCGCGACCTGGCCGAGCTCGAAGCCCGCCTGAAGGAAGCCACCGAGGGCGGCGCCCGCCGCAAGCTGATCGTCACCGACGGCGTCTTCTCCATGGACGGCTACGTCGCCCCGCTCGCGGAGATCTGCGACCTGGCCGACCGCTACGACGCCATGGTCATGGTCGACGACTCGCACGCCGTCGGCTTCGTCGGCCCCGGCGGCCGCGGCACCCCCGAGCTGCACGGCGTCATGGACCGCGTCGACATCATCACCGGCACCCTCGGCAAGGCCCTCGGCGGCGCCTCCGGCGGCTATGTCGCGGCTCGCGCCGAGATCGTGGAGCTGCTGCGCCAGCGCTCGCGCCCGTACCTCTTCTCCAACTCCCTCGCCCCGGTCATCGCGGCAGCCTCCCTCAAGGTCCTGGACCTGCTGGAGTCCGCCGGTGACCTGCGCGAACACCTCGCCGCGAACACCGCGCTCTTCCGCACGAAGATGACCGAGGCCGGCTTCGAGGTCCTGCCCGGCGACCACGCCATCGCCCCCGTCATGATCGGCGACGCGGCAGAGGCGGCGAGGATGGCGGAGCTGCTCCTGGAACGCGGCGTCTACGTGATCGGCTTCTCCTACCCGGTGGTGCCGATGGGCGCGGCGCGCATCCGCGTCCAGCTCTCCGCGGCCCACTCGACGGCCGACGTGGAGCGGGCGGTGGACGCCTTCATCGACGCCCGCGCCGCCCTCGGGACCGCCGGGGCCTGAGGGAACGAGAGGTCTGAGGGGTCTGTGCACCCTGAGACAATGGTGGGGTGATCGACCCCCGCCGGCTGCGCATCCTGCGGGCCGTGGCGGACCACCGTACGGTGACCGCCGCGGCCGCAGCCCTGTACCTCACCCCTTCGGCCGTCTCCCAGCAGCTCGCGGCGCTGGAACAGGAGACGGGCCACGCGCTGCTCACCCGCAGTGGGCGCGGCGTACGGCTCACCGCGGCCGGTGAGATCCTGCTCGGCCACGCCCACGAGGTGCTCGCGCAGCTGGAGCGGGCGGAGGCCGAACTCGCCGCGTACGCGGGAGGTTCGGCGGGCGAGGTCACCGTCGCCGCCTTCGCGACGGGCATCGCGGAAGTACTGGCCCCGGCCATCGCCCGGCTCGCACTGGAACGGCCGGGCATCCGGCTGCGGGTCCGGGACGCCGAGGGCGACCAGAGCCTGCCGCTGCTGCTGGACGGCGAGGCGGACCTCGCGCTGGCCGTCGAGTACCGGGGCGGTCCGGGTGCCGACGACGCACGGCTTTCCGTCCTCCCGCTGTACGCGGAACCCTTCGACGCGGTCCTGCCGTCGGGGCATCCGCTGGCCGACCTGCCCGCGGTGTCGCTGGCCGAGCTCTCCGACTCGGACTGGGTGGGCCAGTACCCCGGCAACCCCTGCCACGACGTGACGCTGCTCGCCTGCGAACTGGCCGGATTCCAGCCGCGGTTCGTGCACTCCTCGGACGACTTCCGCGCGGTGACGGCGCTGGTGGGGGCGGGGGCCGGAGTGGCCCTCGTACCGCGCTCGGCCCTGCGCGGCATGGACCTCAAGGAGGTCCAGGTCCGCCCGGTCACGGGCCCGGCGGCGACCCGCCGCGTCTTCGCGGCGACCCGCCGCGGCGGCGAGACCCACCCGCTGATCGCACCCGTCCTGGCGGCCCTGGTCCGCGCGTCGGAGCGGCTCCCGGCGCACTGAGCGGGCGGGTCACGCCTGGCCGTACGGGTGAACCGGCGTACCGGGCCCTGGGGGAGTGCGGCGGACCGGCCGATGACTGGGGGTGAGCCGTAGGAGCCGTACCCCGATCACGGAGGCATCATGGGTCGATCCACTGCCGAAACCGCCCCCGAGTACCTCAGTCTCACCGCCGAACCGGTGCGTGAGCACCTGGCCGCCGCCACCCAGCTCGAAACGTTCCTCACGGGTGCGGGCACCCTCACCCTGGACCAGCGGATGCTCCTCGTCGACCAGGCGCTGGTGCTGCTGGAGCAGAACTACGTACACCTGCCCCTGAAGATCTCGATGCACGCCGTCAACCCCGTACAGCGGCTGCGCCTCATCCGCCGGCAGCTGGAGCAGCAGACGGCGG
>NZ_JBSGZP010000099.1:0-15415 GCF_053611065.1 Streptomyces sp. NPDC054840 | reverse complement strand
CCCTGAAAGGGATCCGGGGCACCGCCCTCGGCCTCTGTGCGGCAGAGGTGGTGCGTCAGGCCTGGGTGTCGCCCAGGTGGTGGACGCGGACCATGTTGGTGGTGCCGGGGACACCGGGGGGCGAGCCGGCGGTGATGACCATGGTGTCGCCCTGGTTGTAGCGGTTCAGCTTGAGCAGCTCGCCGTCCACCAGGTCGACCATCGCGTCGGTGGTGTCCACGTGCGGCACGACGTACGAGTCGACGCCCCAGCTCAGCGTGAGCTGGTTGCGCGTGTTCGTGTCGGTCGTGAAGGCCAGGATCGGCTGGGTCACGCGGTAGCGGGAGAGCCGGCGGGCCGTGTCGCCCGACTGGGTGAAGGCGATGAGCGCCTTGCCGTCGAGGAAGTCCGCGATCTCGCACGCCGCGCGGGCGACGGAGCCGCCCTGGGTGCGGGGCTTCTTGCCCGGGACCAGCGGCTGGAGACCCTTGGAGAGGAGCTCCTCCTCGGCCGCCGTGACGATCTTCGACATCGTCTTGACGGTCTCGATCGGGTAGGCGCCGACCGAGGACTCGGCCGACAGCATGACCGCGTCCGCGCCGTCGAGGATGGCGTTGGCGACGTCGGAGGCCTCCGCGCGCGTCGGGCGGGAGTTGGTGATCATCGACTCCATCATCTGGGTCGCTACGATCACCGGCTTGGCGTTGCGGCGGCACATCTCGATGAGCCGCTTCTGGACCATCGGGACCTTTTCGAGCGGGTACTCGACGGCCAGGTCACCACGGGCCACCATGACCGCGTCGAAGGCGTCGACCACGGCCGCCATGTTCTCGACGGCCTGCGGCTTCTCCACCTTGGCGATGACCGGGACCCGGCGGCCCTCCTCGTCCATCACCTTGTGGACGTCCTTGACGTCGTTGGCGTCGCGGACGAAGGACAGGGCGACCATGTCGCAGCCCATCCGCAGAGCGAAGCGGAGGTCGTCGACGTCCTTCTCCGACAGGGCGGGGACGTTCACGGCGGCACCCGGCAGGTTGATGCCCTTGTGGTCCGAGATGACACCGCCCTCGATGACGATGGTCCTGACCCGGGGGCCCTCGATCTCGGTCACCCGGAGCTCGACGTTCCCGTCGTTGATCAGGATCTGGTCGCCCTTGGCGACATCGCCAGGGAGGCCCTTGTAGGTGGTGCCGCAGATGGACTTGTCACCCGGGACGTCCTCGGTGGTGATGGTGAACTCGTCACCGCGCACCAGCTCGACGGGACCCTCGGCGAAGGTCTCCAGACGGATCTTCGGGCCCTGGAGGTCGGCGAGGACGCCGACCGCGCGCCCGGTGTCCTCGGAGACCTGCCGGACGCGGTCGTACCGCTCCTGGTGTTCTGCCTGGGACCCGTGGCTGAAGTTGAATCGGGCCACGTTCATACCTGCCTCGATGAGCGCTTTCAGCTGCTCATACGAGTCGACGGCGGGGCCCAGCGTGCAGACAATTTTGGAACGGCGCATGACTGGATCCTATCGGTTTGTTTCGTAGCGGAATATTCCGTCTGGCGGAAAGTCCAAGTGACTAGTGGGTAACCAGCGCATACGCCTGGGTGGCGATCTCCAGTTCCTCATCCGTCGGGACCACCGCCACCGCCACCCGGGCGTGCTCCGCCGAGATCAGCCGGGGTTCGGCGGAGCGCACGGCGTTGGCCTCCGGATCCAGTGCCAGGCCCAGCGCGGTCAGGCCGTCGATCGCGGCCTCGCGGACCTGGTGGGCGTTCTCGCCGACCCCGGCCGTGAAAGTCACCGCGTCCACCCGCCCGAGCACCGCCGCATAGGCCCCGATGTACTTCTTCAGCCGGTGGACGTACGTGGCGAAGGCGAGGCTCGCCGCCTCGTCGCCCTCGCCCGCGCGCCGCAGCACCTCGCGCATGTCGTTGTCGCCGCACATGCCCAGCAGACCGCTCTTCTTGTTCAGGAGCGAATCGATCTCATCCACCGAGAAGCCGCCCACCCGCGCCAGGTGGAAGACGACCGCCGGATCGACATCGCCCGAACGGGTCCCCATGACCAGCCCCTCCAGCGGGGTCAGGCCCATGGACGTCTCCACGCAGACCCCGCCCCGCACGGCCGAGGCGGAGGCTCCGTTGCCCAGGTGCAGCACGATCACGTTCACGTCCTCCACCGGCTTGCCGAGCAGCCGGGCCGTCGCCCGCGAGACGTAGGCGTGGGAGGTGCCGTGGAAGCCGTACCGCCGGATGGAGTACGCGTCGGCGGTCGCGGCGTCGATCGCGTACCGCGCCACGTGCTCCGGCATCGTCGAGTGGAAGGCCGTGTCGAAGACGGCGACCTGCGGAACGTCCGCGCGCAGCGAGCGCGCCACCTCGATGCCCGTCACGTTCGCCGGATTGTGCAGCGGGGCCAGCGGGATCAGGCTCCGGATCTCCGCCAGCACCTCGTCGTCGATCACCGTCGGCCGGGTGAAGCGCGTCCCGCCGTGCACCACCCGGTGCCCGACCGCCGCCAGTTCGGGCGAGTCCAGGCCCATCCCGTCCGCGGCGAGCTCCGCGGCCACGGCCTTCAGCGCGGCCCCGTGGTCCGCGATCGGGCCGACCTGCTCGCGCTTGCCACCGGCCGCGCCCGGACCGGCGAGCGGCTCGTGCACCAGCCGGGAGGTCTCCTCGCCGATGCGCTCCACCAGGCCGGCGGCGAGCCGGGACCCGTCCGCCATGTCGAGGAGCTGGTACTTGACCGACGAGGAGCCGGAGTTGAGGACGAGTACGCGCGATGCGGTCACGATGAGGGTCTTTCCTGGTCGCGGACGGTGGGGAGGAGAGGGGCGGGGCGGGTCAGGCGGTGGGCGTCGGTGCGGGGCCGGGCGAGCCCTGCGCCTGGATCGCGGTGATGGCCACGGTGGTGACGATGTCCTGGACGAGCGCACCGCGCGAGAGGTCGTTGACCGGCTTGCGCAGACCCTGGAGGACCGGGCCGACCGCCACCGCGCCCGCAGAACGCTGCACGGCCTTGTACGTGTTGTTGCCGGTGTTGAGGTCGGGGAAGATCAGCACCGTCGCGCGTCCGGCCACCTGGGACCCGGGCAGCTTGGTCGCCGCGACCGAGGGCTCCACGGCCGCGTCGTACTGGATCGGCCCCTCGATCTGCAGGTCCGGGCGCTGCTCGCGGACGAGCTCGGTGGCCTTGCGGACCTTGTCGACGTCCGCGCCGCTGCCGGAGGTGCCGGTCGAGTACGAGAGCATCGCGATCCGCGGCTCGACGCCGAAGGCGGCCGCGGTGGTGGCCGACTGGACGGCGATGTCGGCGAGCTGCTCGGCGTTCGGATCCGGGTTGACCGCGCAGTCGCCGTAGACGAGGACCCGGTCGGCCAGGCACATGAAGAAGACCGAGGAGACGATCGACGCCTCCGGCTTGGCCCTCCCGTCGCCCGCCACCACCCTGCTCGACGCGCTCTGCGCGGCTGTGTTCGTCTTGATGATCTCGAAGGCCGGGCGGATGGTCGCCGCGGTGGAGTGCACCGAGCCGGAGACCATGCCGTCGGCCAGGCCCCGCTGGACCATCAGGGTGCCGAAGTAGTTGACGTCCGTGACCACGTCGCACGCCAGCTCGACGGTCATCCCCTTGTGGGCGCGGACCTGGGCGTAGTACTCGGAGAAACCTTCCCGTAGCGGGGAGGTCGCCGGGTCGATGAGCTGCGCGCCCGAGATGTCGACGCCCAGGTCGGCGGCCTTCTTCAGGATCGCCTGCTCGTCGCCCAGCAGGGTCAGGTCGCAGACCCCCCGGCGCAGCACCACGTCCGCGGCGCGCAGCACGCGCTCTTCGGCGCCCTCGGGCAGTACGACGCGCCGGCGATCCGAGCGGGCCCGCTCCAGCAGCTCGTGCTCGAACATCATCGGGGTGACGCGCTCCGAGCGGGCCACCGACAGCAGACCGCGCAGCTCGCCGGTGTCCACGTGCCGCTCGAACAGGCCGAGCGCGGTCTCCAGCTTGCGCGGGGTCGCGGAGTTCAACCGGCTCTGCAGCGAGAAGAGTTCGGTGGCGGTCGGGAAGCTGTTGCCGGCCACCGACACCACGGGCGTGCCCGGCGCCAGCTTCGAGGCCAGCGCGAGGATGTCCTTGCCCGGACGCTCGTTCAGGGTCAGCAGGACGCCGGCGATCGCCGGGGTGCCGGAGGCGTGCGCGGCCAGCGCGCCGATGACCAGGTCGGAGCGGTCCCCCGGGGTGACGACCAGGCAGCCGGGGGTCAGGGCGTTCAGGAAGTTCGGCAGCATGGCGCCGCCGAAGACGAAGTCCAGGGCGTCGCGGGCCAGCCCGGCCTCGTCGCCGAGGAGAACCTCGCCGCCGAGCGCCCGGGTGATCTGGGCGACGGTCGGGGCGGAGAGCGACTTGTCGTCCGGCAGTACGTAGCAGGGCACGGGGAGCCGGGCGGCCAGCCGCTCGGCTATGAGGTCGCGGTCCTCCGCGGCCACCCGGTTCACGACCATCGCGACGACGTGGCAGCCCAGGGTCTCGTAGGCGCGGTAGGCGTTGCGGGCCTCGGCGCGCACGTCCTCGGCCCGGTGCCTGGTGCCGCCCACCACGGGGACGACGACCGCGCCCAGCTCGTTGGCGAGGCGGGCGTTGAGCGCGAGCTCGTCGGGAAGGTTGGTCTCCGCGTAGTCGGTGCCGAGGACGAGCATGACCTCGTAGTCGCGGGCCACCCGGTGATAGTGGTCGACCAGCCGCGAGACCAGCTCGTCGGTGCCCTTCTCGGCCAGGATCGCCGAGGCCTCCTGGTAGGACATGGCGTAGGCCGCCGCCGCGTCCTGGTCGATCCGGTAGCGGGCCTTGAGGAGGTCGAAGAGCCGGTCCGGTGCGTCGTGCAGCAGTGGACGGTAGACGCCCACCCGGCCCGTCTGCCGGGTCAGCAGCTCCATGATTCCCAGTTCGACGACCTGTCGGCCGTCCCCCCGCTCGATGCCGGTCACGTACACGCTGCGCGTCACGCCCGCTCTCCGTCCCATGTCGCGAATGTCATTTTGGTGTGGCTCGACCCCTTGACAATACCTCTGTCTATGGATAGGACGCCCCCCGGAAAAAGGCCTGGCCGGGACGGCCGAAAGGCCTCGGGGGCGGAGCCGCCGAAAATGTGCGACGCCCCGGGCCCGTGGAACAATCGGACAGGCTTCACCATTACGCCCTTCCATATGGACGGCAGGAGACACAGCACGATGCGTATCGGAGTTCTCACCGCAGGCGGCGACTGTCCGGGCCTCAACGCTGTCATCCGGTCGGTCGTACACCGCGCCCTGGTCGGGCACGGAGATGAGGTCATCGGTTTCGAGGATGGCTTCAAGGGCCTCCTCGACGGCCACTTCCGCCCCCTCGACATCAATGCCGTCAGTGGCATCCTCGCCCGCGGCGGCACGATCCTCGGTTCGGCGCGCATGGAACGCGCCCGTCTCCATGAGGCCGCCGAGAACGCCCAGGAGCTCGCGACGCGCTACGGCATCGACGCCCTCATCCCGATCGGCGGCGAGGGCACCCTGACCGCCTCCCGGATGCTGTCGGACGCCGGGGTGCCGGTCGTCGGCGTACCGAAGACCATCGACAACGACATCTCCTCCACCGACCGCACTTTCGGCTTCGACACCGCCGTCATGGTCGCCACCGAGGCGATCGACCGCCTGAAGACCACCGCCGAATCGCACCAGCGCGTGATGGTCGTCGAGGTCATGGGCCGCCACGCCGGCTGGATCGCCCTGGAGTCCGGCATGGCCGGCGGCGCGCACGGGATCTGCCTGCCCGAACGTCTTTTCGAGGTGGACGCCCTGGTGAAGATGGTGGAAGAACGATTCTCCCGCGGTAAGAAGTTCGCCGTGATCTGCGTCGCCGAGGGCGCGCACCCGGCCGAGGGCTCCATGCCGTACGAGAAGGGCGCGATCGACCAGTACGGTCACGAGCGCTTCGCCGGCATCGGCAACCGCCTCGCGATCGAACTGGAGCACCGCCTCGGCAAGGAGGCGCGCCCGGTCATCCTCGGTCACGTCCAGCGCGGCGGCACCCCCACCGCCTACGACCGGGTACTCGCGACCCGCTTCGGCTGGCACGCCGTCGAGGCCGTCCACCGCGGCGAATTCGGCAAGATGACCGCGCTGCGCGGCACCGACATCGTGATGACCCCGCTCGCCGACGCGGTCACCGCACTGAAGACCGTCCCCGAGGAGCGCATGTACGAGGCCGAATCGGTCTTCTGACCCCGGCCCGGTCCGAGACCTGCGGTCCGCCTTCCCCGGGTCCCCGGCCGAACGGCCCCGGACCCGGACCCGGCGCGAACGCGTGAGGTCCGGGGCCGTTCGCCGATGCCGGTGGTGAGGGTCCGCCCGGTGCCGTCGCCCTACGCCGCACCGCCCGCGAGGTGCCAGAACCGGTCCACGATCTCGGCGAGGAACTCCCGGCCCGCGTCCCCGCTGCCGGCCTCGCCCTGGCCGCCGCCCCAGCTGAGCGTCGCCACCATCCGCGACTGGTAGTCGCCGTGCAGCCGCTCCAGCACCGACTCCAGATGGTGCTTGGGGATCGGCAGCAGCTTGCCCAGCGGCTTCACGTACGCCTGCCAGCGGGTGGTCACCGCACTGCGCAGCAGCTCGGCGAGCTCCTCGTGCTTGCCGGTCGCCGTCACGAACTGAGCCAGTGTCAGACTCAGCACGGTGGCCAGGGCGGCGGACTGCCGTTCGTTGCCCCTCCAGCGTCCGGTGTCCTCCATCTTCTGGTACGAGCTCGTCTCCAACCCGATCCGCCGGGCCAGGTCGTCCGCCGCGAGCCCCCGGGCGACGCGGTGCTCCCGCAGGGTGACCGGCTCGGCGAGGAGTTCGCCGGGCGCACACCACAGCACGCCCGCGAGCGCCGTGAGCTCGGCGGAGGAAGGTGATATCTCGCCACGCTCCCAGGCCATCACGGTCTCGGGCGCGACGACGAGTCCGTACTGGGCGCGCAGGCCGTAGGCGACATGTCCGGGAGCCATGCCCAGGGCCGCGCGCAGACGACGCGCGGCGGGGGCATTGAAAGGTGGGCTGGAGTGCACACCGCACACCGTAGAAGTGGCCAGGCTGTGGCGCCTACAGACCAAACAAACAAGCCCATACCTCGTAGGAACGTCCTATGAAGTTAAGGCCTTTCGGCGGGTTTCCGGGCGACTGTCCGGTAATCGGTGAGCCCGAAGATCCTTTCCCTGCGTACGGTTCCAGCCAGCGCCCGCCGATGCAATACCCCTCACACTCTTCGCACAATGTGAACCGGGCGGCCATTTCCTGCGTGATCCTGTCCGGGGCCCTCGCCCACGGGGGTGGCGAGGGCCCTGCCCCTCCCTCCCTCCGTTTTCTGCCGGAGGAGCAGCTCGCCAGGCCTGAGCCCCGCCGCCGGGCCCCCGGCGTCAGCCCTGGGGCCGGAACCAGACCGTCGCGAGGGGCGGGAGGGTCATGCGCAGGCTCACCGGGCGGCCCTGCGCCGGCACCGGCTCCGGCCGCAGCGGCTGCGTGTGGTGGATGCCGCTGCCGCCGTAGACCTCCAGGTCGGTGTTGAGCACCTCCCGCCACAGCGGCACCTCCTCGGGCACCCCGATCCGGTAGCCGTGCCGGACCACGGGCGAGAAGTTCGACACCGCCAGCAGCTGCGAGCCGTCCTGCGCGTACCGCAGGAACGCGAAGACGTTGTCGTCCGCCGCGTCCGCCTCCACCCAGGCGAATCCCTCCGGCACGGTGTCCCGCTCCCACAGGGCGGGCGCCGCCGTGTACGTGTGGTTGAGGTCGCGCACGAGGTCCCGTACGCCGCGGTGGTCACCGGCCGCCGAGTAGGAGGAGTCCAGCAGCCACCAGTCCGGCCCGTGCGCCTCCGACCATTCCGACCCCTGGGCGAACTCCTGCCCCATGAAGAGCAGCTGCTTGCCCGGGTGGGCCCACATGAAGCCCAGGTACGCCCGGTGCGCGGCCCGCCGCTGCCACCAGTCCTCCCCGGGCATCCGCGACACCAGCGAACCCTTGCCGTGCACCACCTCGTCGTGCGAGATCGGCAGCACGTAGTTCTCACTGAAGGCGTAGATCATCCCGAAGGTCATGTCGTTGTGGTGGTACTTGCGGTGCACCGGCTCCTTCGACATGTAGCGCAGGGTGTCGTGCATCCAGCCCATGTTCCACTTCAGCCCGAAGCCGAGCCCGCCCGAGTCCGTCGGCCGGGTCACGCCCGTCCACGCGGTGGACTCCTCCGCGACGGTCACCACCCCCGGGCAGCGCCGGTACACGGTCGCGTTCATCTCCTGGAGGAACGAAACCGCGTCCAGGTTCTCCCGCCCGCCGTGCTCGTTGGGCGCCCACTCGCCCTCCCCGCGCGAGTAGTCGAGGTAGAGCATCGAGGCCACCGCGTCCACGCGCAGGCCGTCCACGTGGAACTCCTCGCACCAGTACACGGCGTTGGCGACGAGGAAGTTGCGGACCTCCTTGCGGCCGTAGTCGAACTCCAGCGTCCCCCAGTCCGGGTGCGCGGCCCGCCGCGGGTCATGGTGCTCGTACAGCGGCCGCCCGTCGAATTCCGCGAGGGCCCAGTCGTCGCGCGGGAAGTGCGCGGGCACCCAGTCGACGATCACCCCGATCCCGGCCCGGTGCAGCGCGTCCACGAGGAAGCGGAAGTCGTCCGGGGTGCCCATCCGCGAGGTCGGCGCGTAGAAACCGGTGACCTGGTAGCCCCACGAACCACCGAACGGATGCTCGGCGATCGGCATCAGCTCCACGTGCGTGAAGCCCAGCTCCTTGACGTAGGCGGGGAGCTGCTCGGCGAGCTGCCGGTAGGAGAGCCCGGGCCGCCAGGACCCCAGGTGCACCTCGTACACCGACAAGGGGGCCTCGTGCGGGGGCCGGGCGCCGCGCTCGGCCATCCATGCCGCGTCCTGCCACTCGTACTGCGAGGCGGTGACCACCGAGGCGTTCGCCGGAGGGACCTCGGCGGCGCGGGCCATCGGGTCGGCGCGCAGGGTGTGGCTGCCGTCCGGGCGGGTGATGTCGTACTTGTAGAGGGTGCCGGTGCCCACCCCGGGCAGGAACAGTTCCCACACGCCCGTGGAGCCGAGCGAGCGCATCGGGTAGGCGACGGAGTCCCAGTACGAGAAGTCCCCGGAGACCCGGACCCCCTGGGCGTTCGGCGCCCACACCGTGAACCGGGTCCCGGCCACGCCCTGGTGCTCCATCGGCTGGGCACCCAGCGCCGTCCACAGCTCCTCGTGGCGGCCCTCACCGATCAGGTGCAGGTCCAGCTCGCCGAGGGCGGGCAGGAACCGGTACGGGTCGTGGATTTCCAGCTCGTCCCCGTCGTAGGTGACCAGCAGCCGGTACTCCGGCACCTCGGCCAGCGGCAGCAGCCCCGAGAACAGCCCGTCCCCCTCGTCGAGGAGCTCGGCCCGCAGTCCCTTGGCGACGACGGTGACCGCCGTGGCGTACGGGCGCAGCACCCGGAAGGTCACCCCGCCCCGCTGGGCACGGGCCCCCAGCAGCGCGTGCGGATCGTGGTGGCGGCCCTCCAGCAGCCGGGCCCGTTCGTCGGCGCCGAGTGCGGGCGCCGGCCGGACACCGCGGGCAGGGGTGGCGCGGCGGGCCCGGGGAGCGCGGGCCTTCTTCACCGCCCCCGGCGCGGGTGCGTCTTCGTCGCGGACGGTCGGTGACGGCTGTCGTGCGGCGCTCACGCGAGCGGCCTCCTCGGGGGCTTGGGGCGGGGGTGCGGGGAGATGGATCCAGGGGCGGACGGGGTCGGCGGTACGCGGTGGGCGGGTCGTCCGGGCTCCGACAGCCGCCGGATCGCGGCCATCGGGACGTGCAGCCAGTCGGGGCGGTGCCGGGACTCGTAACGGGCCTCGTACACCGCCTTGTCGGTCTCGTACGCGCGCAGCAGCACGGGGTCCTCGCGGGGGTCCCGGCCGGTGGTGCGGGCGTAGCCCTCGCAGAAGGCGGCCCGGCAGTCGTCCGCCCAAGCGGGAGCGAACGGCCGGTGCGAGCGGGCGGCGTAGTCGAAGGAACGCAGTATTCCGGCGATGTCGCGCACCGCCGGTTCGGGACGGCGCCGGTCGGCCAGCGGCCGGGCCGGCTCGCCCTCGAAGTCGATCAACGACCAGCTGCCGTCGAGGGTGCGCAGGGTCTGACCCAGATGGAGGTCCCCGTGGATCCGCTGGGCGGGCACCCCCGCCCCCCGGGAGGCGGCCAGCGCGTCGAAGGCGCCCCGCAGCCCCGCCTCGTAGGGCCGCAGCGCCGCCACCTCCCGGGCGGTGGCGGCCAGCCGGGCCGTCATCCCCGCCGCGAGCCGGGCGGTCTGCTCCGGGCCGAGCGCGACGGTGGGCAGCGCCGAGGCCAGCGCACTGTGCACCTCGGCGGTGGCCCGGCCGAGCGCGTGCGCCTCGGGGCTGAAGTCGGCCCCGGCGGCGAGCCGGCGCAGAGCGAGCTGCCAGCCGTCGTCGGAGCCGCGCAGGTACGGCTGGAGCACACCCAGGGTCAGCGGTTCGCTCCCGGGCGGCTCGGCCTCGTACCAGGCGACGGGGGCCGGGACCCGGGTGCAGCCGGCGGCGGCCAGTGCCCTGGGCAGCTCCAGGTCCGGGTTGACGCCGGGGCCGACCCGGCGGAACACCTTCAGGATGAACGAATCTCCGTAGATGAGAGAGGAGTTCGTCTGCTCCCCGGAGATCGGCCGGGGGGTGAGCCCCGCCGGGATCGGCGTGGCCGGGTCCCGGTCGAAGCGCAGCGGGCCGAGTACCCCGGGGGAGCGCAGCCGTTCCAGCAGCATGGCCGCGAGCCGGGGATCGCCCAGCGCCTCGTAGACCGCCCGGCCCGCGTACGGACCGTCCTCGGCATGGCCGATCAGGGTGGGCGCGAGGGCGGGCGGCAGGGAGGGGCGGATGCCCAGCAGCAGTTGGTAGCAGTCCCCGTCGACATCGAGGAGCAGGTGCAGCAGTCCGGGGGTGGATCCCGGCGGCAGCAGCTCGGCCGCCGAGACGGTCCTGAGCCTGCTGATGGTGCGGCCCTTGCCCGCGAACCAGCGCTGTGCGGGCAGCCATGCCCTCAGCATCGGCTCCAGTGGAGCGATCCCGGCGGCCCGGTCGGCCGTCAGCCGGCTCCGGGCGGATGCAGCCTCCGACATGGCGTCGCGTCCTTTCCCCGGGCCGTCACAGAATGCGCAGAGTGTCCCGGATGCGCGGCAGTTGCTTCTCCGGCAAGTGCGAGTGTCGGGTCAGGATGGTCCGTACAGGGGCGGGCGATTGACCCATTCGCGCTGCCCGCCCCGTCCTCGGGCCGCTACTCCGCGCGTTTGTCGACGCGCAGTTCGGTCCGCAGCCGGAACCAGTAGAAGCCGTGGCCCGCCAGGGTCAGCAGGTACGGCCACTCGCCGATCGGCGGGAAGCGCACATCACCCGTGAGCTCCACCGGGACCCGTCCGTTGAACGACCGCAGATCGAGCTCGGTGGGCTGCGCGAAGCGCGAGAAGTTGTGCACGCACAGCACCAGGTCGTCCCCGTACTCGCGCAGGAACGCGAGCACCGCCGGGTTCGACGACGGCAGTTCGGTGTACGAGCCGAGTCCGAAGGCCGGGTTCGCCTTGCGGATCTCGATCAGCCGTCGGGTCCAGTGCAGCAGCGAGGAGGGCGACGCCATGGCCGCCTCGACATTGGTGACCTGGTACCCGTGGACCGGGTCCATGATGACCGGCAGGTTCAGCCTGCCCGGATCGCACGAGGAGAAACCGGCGTTGCGGTCCGGAGTCCACTGCATCGGCGTGCGGACGCCGTCGCGGTCGCCCAGCCAGATGTTGTCGCCCATGCCGATCTCGTCGCCGTAGTAGAGCACCGGTGAGCCGGGCAGCGACAGCAGCAGGGCCGTGAACAGCTCCATCTGGTTGCGGTCGTTGTCCAGGAGCGGGGCGAGCCGGCGCCGGATGCCGATGTTGGCCCGCATCCGCGGGTCCTTGGCGTACTCGGCGTACATGTAGTCACGCTCTTCGTCCGTGACCATTTCGAGGGTGAGCTCGTCGTGGTTGCGCAGGAAGATGCCCCACTGGCAGCGGTCCGGGATCGCCGGGGTCTTGGCCAGGATTTCGGAGACCGGGTAGCGGGACTCTCTTCGTACGGCCATGAAGATGCGCGGCATGACGGGGAAGTGGAAGGCCATGTGGCATTCGTCCCCGCCCTTCTCGTAGTCGCCGAAGTAGTCGACGACGTCCTCGGGCCACTGGTTGGCCTCGGCGAGCAGCACGGTGTCCGGGTAGTGCGTGTCGATCTCGGCCCGGACCCGCTTGAGGAGCTGGTGGGTGCGGGGCAGGTTCTCGCAGTTGGTGCCCTCCTCGGCGTACAGGTAGGGCACGGCGTCGAGACGGAAACCGTCGATGCCGAGGTCGAGCCAGAAGCGCAGCGCGGAGACGATCTCCTCCACCACGGCCGGGTTCTCGTAGTTGAGGTCCGGCTGGTGGGAGAAGAATCTGTGCCAGTAGTACTGCTTGCGTACGGGGTCGTACGTCCAGTTGGAGGTCTCGGTGTCGACGAAGATGATGCGGGCGTCCTGGTACTGCTTGTCGTTGTCGGCCCACATGTAGTAGTCGCCGTACGGGCCGTCCGGGTCCTTGCGCGACTGCTGGAACCACTCGTGCTGATCGCTGGTGTGGTTCATGACGAAGTCGATGATCACCCGCATGCCGCGGGTGTGCGCGGCGTCCACGAACTCCACGAAGTCGGCGAGGTCGCCGAACTCGGGGAGCACGGAGGTGTAGTCGGCGACGTCGTAGCCCCCGTCGCGCAGGGGTGAGGCGAAGAACGGCGGCAGCCACAGGCAGTCGACACCGAGCCACTGGAGGTAGTCCAGTTTGCTGGTGAGCCCCTTGAGGTCCCCGACGCCGTCGCCGTTGCTGTCGTGGAAGGAGCGGACGAGGACCTCGTAGAAGACAGCCCGCTTGAACCAGTCGGGATCGCGGTCCTTGGCGGGGGTGTCCTCGAAGGTGTCGTGGACGGGATCGTTGATCATCATGTGGTGGGTGACCCTCCGGTGGGCGGGGACGGTCGCAGAGCGGCCAGTACGTGCGCGGGCGTACGGCCCGGCTCTAGGCGCACGTAGTTCGCCCTGCCCCAGTGATAGGTCTCGCCGGTGAGCTCGTCGCGCACCGCGAGGGACCCGTGCCAGTCGAGGCCGAGTACCGGCATGTCCAACGACACCGTCGCCTCCTGGGTGTGGTGCGGATCGAGGTTGACGACCACCAGTACGGAATTGCCTCCGGCGTGCTTCGAATAGGCGATCACCTGTTCGTTGTCGGTCGAGTGGAAGTGGATGTCGCGGAGCTGCTGGAGCGCGGGGTTGCGGCGGCGCAGCCGGTTCAGTGAGGTGATCAGCGGGGCGATGGTGTCGCCGGTGCGGTCGGCGGCGGCCCAGTCGCGCGGCCGGAACTCGTACTTCTCGGAGTGCAGGTACTCCTCGCTGCCCTCGCGCACCGGGGTGTTCTCGCAGAGCTCGTAGCCCGCGTAGACCCCCCAGGCCGGGGAGAGGGTGGCGGCCAGGACCGCCCGGACCTCGAAGGCCGGACGGCCCCCGTGCTGCAGGTACTCGTGCAGGATGTCCGGGGTGTTGACGAAGAAGTTCGGCCGCATGACCGAGGCGGACGGGGTGTCCGCCAGCTCGGTCAGGTACTCGGTCAGCTCGGCCTTGGTGTTGCGCCAGGTGAAGTAGGTGTACGACTGCTGGAAGCCGACGGAGGCCAGCGCCCGCATCATCGCGGGCCGGGTGAACGCCTCCGCCAGGAAGATCACGTCTGGGTCCGACTTGTTGATGTCCCCGATCACCTTCTGCCAGAAGACGACCGGCTTGGTGTGCGGATTGTCGACCCGGAAGATACGGACGCCGTGGTCCATCCAGTGCCGCAGGATCCGGCACGTCTCCGCGACGATGCCGGCCATGTCGGTGTCGAAGTGGATCGGGTAGATGTCCTGGTACTTCTTCGGCGGGTTCTCGGCGTACGCGATCGTCCCGTCGGCCCGGTGGCGGAACCACTCCGGGTGCTTCTCCACCCACGGGTGGTCGGGGGAGCACTGCAGGGCGAAGTCCAGCGCGATCTCCATGCCCAGCTCGCGGGCGCGCCCGACGAAGGCGCCGAAGTCCTCGATGGTGCCGAGCTCCGGGTGGACCGCATCGTGGCCGCCCTCGGTGGAACCGATGGCCCACGGCACACCCGGGTCCCAACTTCCAGCAGAAAGAGTGTTGTTCGGACCCTTGCGGTAGGTGGACCCGATCGGGTGGATGGGCGGCAGGTAGACCACGTCGAAGCCCATCGCGGCGATCGCGGGCAGCCGCTCGGCGGCGGTCCGGAAGGTTCCGCTGACCGGGGCCTCACCGGGCTCCAGCACCGCTCCCTCGGAGCGCGGGAACATCTCGTACCAGGAGCTGAAGAGGGCCCGTTTGCGCTCCACCAGGAGCGGCAGGGGCTTGGAGGCGGTGACCAGCTCCCGGTACGGGCGCCTGGCGAACGCGGCGTCCACGGCCGGATCGAGGGCGGCCTCGTAGCGTTCGGCGGCGGGCAGGTCCTCGTCGCGCATGGTCCCGGCGGCGGCCAGGACGGCCTCGCGCCCGTCGCGCTTGGGGATCCGGGCCCCGGCCCGCTCGTAGAGCTCCGCGCCCTCCAGCAGCATGAGGCCGGTGTCGATCCCGGCGGGGATCTTGATCGCGGCATGGGCTCGCCAGGTGGCCACCGGATCGCTCCACGCCTCGACGGTGTACGTCCACCTCCCTTCGGCCTCGACGGAGACCTTGGCCCCCCACCGGTCGGTGCCGGGGGCGAGTTCACGCAGCGGCACGGGGGGTCGCAGCCGCCCGCCCGGATCACGCAGGACGAGGTGGGCGGCGACGGCGTCGTGTCCTTCGCGGAACACGGTGGCGGAGATCTCGAAAACCTCGTCCACGACCGCCTTTGCGGGTCTGGCGCCGCAGTCGACGGAGGGGCGGATGTCCAGCACGGGAATGCGACCGATCATGATGGGATCACCTGGGGGCAGTTCGCAGGGCTCGGTGACAACAGGCCAGCCGGAATCACGGCTGGTAGTGCACGCTCTGTTCGCTCTGTTTCTAGCCGCTCCGTGGACGGCTGGGCTGCGGGCATGGCCGCTCCTGTCCGCGTTCACTCGGGTGGCGGGGAGAGGGTTTGTGGGCGGAGGTGCCGTGCGTGTACGCGTGTACCCGGGGAGCCCTTCCCACTATCACCCCGCCCAATCCGGGTGTTCGGTTAACTACTCGTACGTAGTGGAACGGGCGATACCAAGCACCGGCTCGACATCCGCCGGGGCTCCGTCAAGTCGGCCGGGACTAGGTGACGTACGGGCGCACGCGGCGCGGAGCCCGGGCGCGAACGAAGCGCGAACCACCCGTCCCACGGGCCTCGCGCGCCCCTTCCGGAGGACCGGTC
>NZ_JBSGZP010000098.1:0-15423 GCF_053611065.1 Streptomyces sp. NPDC054840 | reverse complement strand
CATCCGCCGCGTCCCTCGTATCCGTCGTACCCGCCGTATCCGCCGTATCCCCTTTCCCCGAAGAGGTCCGGACGTGAATCTCCCCGACGACGACCCGGCGCCGCGCCCCGACGGCGTGGCCGGCGGACGCTACGGCGAGGCGGTGTTCCGGGCGGAGCTGCCGGGCGAGGACGACCGCATCGACCTCGGCGCCCTCGCCTACGACGACTTCACCCTGGCACGGCTGCGCGCGCTGGGCGCCGGGCCGGGCTGGCGCTGCCTGGACGTGGGCGCCGGAACGGGCACGGTCGCCCGGCTCCTCCTGGACCGGGCCGGGGTGTCGGAGGTCGTCGCCGTCGACCGGGACACGGCCTTCCTCATGGCGCACCCGGCGGCCGGGCTCACTCCGCTGGAGGCGGACATCACCGCCCTGGACTTCGGTCCGGGACGGTTCCAGCTGGTGCACGCCCGGTTCGTGCTGATGCACCTGCGGAACTGGCCGCGGATGATCGGCAAGCTCGCCTCCCTGGTCGCCCCGGGCGGTGTCCTGGTCCTCGGCGACGCGGTCGACCTGACCACCCCCGCCACGCCGACGACCACGTACGGCCGGGTGATGCGGGCCATGTGGCAGGGGCTGAGGGACAGCCTGGGCACCGATGTCTCCTGGGTACCGGAATATCCCGCGCACCTGCGGGAGGCCGGTCTGCTGTCCGTGGGGGCCGAGATCCTCGTGCCGCCGCTGCTGCCCGGCAGCCCCATCAGCCGGTTCTGGGCCGATACCTGGGAGCGCGCGCGGGAGCCGATGAGGGCCACCGGGCTGGTCGACGACGCGGCGATCGACGCGGCGATCCGCTACCTGGACTCGCCGGACTGCGCCGCGCTCTCCCCCGGCCTGCTCACCGCCTGGGGCGTGAAGGGCCCGGAATGACACCGGGCGGGCCGGTCACCTCAGTGCTTGCGCAGCCGGGAGTGGTAGTCCTCGGGCGGCAGGAACTTCGACCACCGCTCCGGGAACTCCGACGGCATCCCGTCGTCCTCGTCGTCCTCCGATTCGCCCTCCGCCATCGCCCGCCAGGCGGCAGCCCGCGCGATCAGCTGGGCGGCCTCCGCCTCGCGGGCACGCTCGTTCGCCTCGCGCGCCGCCGCCGTGGCCACCGAGGGCCAGACGCGGTCGATCGCGGCGTTGACGGCGGCCCCGACGAGCACCGCGAAGGCCGAGATGCCGATCCACAGCAGTACGGCCACGGGGGCGGCCAGCGATCCGTAGATCGTCGGCCCCTCCACCGTGTTGGTGAGGTAGATCCGCAGCAGGAAGGAGCCCAGCACCCACATGGCGAGGGCCACCAGGGACCCGGGCACGTCCTCGATCCAGGGGGAGCGCACGGGCACGGACACGTGGTAGAGCGTCGTGAGGAAGGCGATGGAGAGCACGGTCACGGTCGGCCAGTACAGGACCGCGATCAGCTCGGTGCCCCAGGGCACCAGCCGGACGACCGCGTCCGGCCCCACCACCATCAGCGGAAGCACGATCGCGCCGATCAGCAGGGCGATGATGTAGAGCAGGAAGGCCAGCAGCCGGGTCTTGACGATGCCGCGCTGGCCGTCGAGCCCGTACATCACGGTGATGGTGTCGATGAAGACGTTGACGGCGCGCGATCCCGACCACAGGGCGAAGGCGAAACCGAGCGAGATGAGGTCGGGGCGGCCGCTGCGGGTGACGTCGTCGAGCAGGGGCCGCGCGATGTCGTTGACGCCCCGGTCGGACAGGACCGTGCCGACCGCCGCCAGGATGTTCTCCTCGATGCTTTCGACCGTCCGGGTGTCCGTCCAGCCGTCCACGTAGCCGAGCAGACCCAGCAGGCCGAGGAAGAGCGGGGGCAGCGAGAGCAGCGTGAAGAACGCCGCCTCGGCCGCGAGCCCGAGGATCCGGTACTCGATGCACGAGTTCACGGTGTCCTTCAGCAGCAGCCAGCTCATCTTCCGCATCGAGACGTTGCGGTAGAGGGCGCGGGCCCGGTGGAGCCGTCCTGGGATCCGCTCGGGTGTTTCTTTTGCTGGCTGCACGTCCTTACGGTATCCGCATGGCAGCCACCACCCACACAGTCAGCAACCAGCCCCCGCCCCTGGTGGGGTACGACGTCTACGGCGGCGATCGGGCCCTCACCGAGGGCGTCGAACGTCACCTCGCGTCCGCGGGTCCCGAACTTCTCGGCACGGTACGGCAGGAGCTCACCGACCTCGGGCGCGCGGCCGGTTCCGCGCAGGCCCAGGAATGGGGTGTGCAGTCGAACGAGAATCCGCCCAGGCTGCGGACGCACGACCGGTACGGGAACCGGATCGACGAGGTCGAATTCCACCCGGCCTGGCACCGGCTGCTCGGGCACGCGGTGACCTCCGGGCTCACCGACGCCTGGGGGCGCCCTGCCGGGCATCTGCGCCGGGCAGCCGGGTTCTTCATCTGGTCGCAGGCCGAGGCGGGGCACGGCTGCCCCGTCTCGATGACGCACGCCGCCGTGCCGGCGCTGCGCACCGATCCGGCGCTCGCCGCCGAATGGGAGCCGCGGCTGACCTCGCACGTGTACGAGCAGGGGCTGCGCCCGGCCGCCGAGAAGAGCGGCGTGCTCTTCGGCATGGGGATGACGGAGAAGCAGGGCGGCAGCGACGTACGGGCGAACACGACGGCCGCGGTGCCGCTGGACGCGTCCGGCGAATACCTGCTGACCGGCCACAAGTGGTTCTGCTCGGCGCCGATGTCCGACGGCTTCCTGGTGCTGGCGCAGGCTCCGGGCGGGCTGACGTGCTTCCTGGTGCCGCGGGTGCTGCCGGACGGTACACGCAACGTCTTCGCCATCCAGCGCCTGAAGGACAAGCTGGGCAACAAGTCGAACGCGTCGAGCGAGGTGGAGTTCGACGGGACCTGGGCGCGGCGCGTCGGTGAGGAGGGGCGCGGGGTGCGGACCATCATCGAGATGGTCGCCGCGACCCGGCTGGACTGTGTCATCGGCTCGGCGTCGCTGATGCGGCAGGCCCTGACGCAGGCAGTGCATCACGCGGAGCACCGCTCTGCTTTCGGAGCGCCGCTCATCGATCAGCCGCTGATGCGCAACGTGCTCGCCGACCTCGCCCTGGAGTCGGAGGCCGCCACCACCTTGACGCTGCGCCTGGCGGCAGCCAACGACGCCGGGACCGAGCAGGAGAAGGCCTTCCTGCGCCTGGCCGTGCCCGCCGCCAAGTACTGGGTGACCAAGCGCTGTACGCCGATGGTGGCGGAGGCCCTGGAATGTCTGGGGGGCAACGGCTACGTAGAGGAGTCGGGGCTGCCGAGACTGCTGCGCGAGTCCCCGCTGAACTCCATCTGGGAGGGCTCGGGCAACGTGCAGGCGCTGGACGTACTGCGCGCCCTGCAGCGCGAGCCGCAGGCGCTGAACGCCTTCCTCCAGGAGGTCGGCCTGGCCCGGGGCGCGGACCATCGGCTGGATTCGGCCATCAAGGACCTGCTGACGGATCTCGCCGATCTGGGGGGCATCGAGGCGCGGGCCCGCCGGGTGGTGGAGCGGATGGCGCTGGTGCTCCAGGGATCGCTGCTGGTGCGGTGGGCCCCGCCGGAGGTCGCGGATGCCTTCTGCGCCTCGCGGCTGGGCGGCGACTGGGGTACGGCCTTCGGCACGCTGCCGCACAGCCTGGATCTGCGCGCGGTGGTGGAACGGGCGCGGATCACGGGTGAGGAGTGAGCCCCCGTCGGGCTCGCTCCACCGCGGTCCCCGAACCGCTCGCGGCCGCGATCCGGGCCCATCACCGGTACAGGGGTGGCGCCGCGCCGACTCGGCACCACCCCTGATCCGAAGCCCCGAGGAGGAGCCGGCACGCCGCTGTGCGGCGTCCGGACAGTTTCGGTCGGCCGACCGGGACTTGGCGAGAGTTGCATACCGTTGCAACCTTTGAGTCGGCAGCCGTCCGTCGGGGTGCCCGGGGAAGCGGCACGCGCGGACCTCCCAGGCGGCTTGCGTCGTACGTCCTGTTCGCACGGGGAGGTTCCGGTGGCCGACACCACAGGCAGCACGGTCGATGCGGCATGCATCTCGGCCATGGACGCGCGGGCGGCGGCACGTCTGCTCAAGGGCGTACGGGCGGCGGCGCTGGCCGGGGACCGCCCGCCGGCCGCGCCCCGGCCGGAGATCGCGGAGTCCTGGCGCCGGATGCTGGCCGTCGGGGTGCACCCCGACCGGGACGCGCGCTCGCGGATGCTGTCGGCCGCCGAGACCGAGGAGCGGCGGCACGTGTCGCCGCTGCGGGAGATCCTGCCGGTGCTGCGCGAGGGGCTGCTGCCCGCCCTGGACGAGGCCCTGCACATCATGGTCGTCGCGGACGCGGACGGGCGGCTGCTGTGGCGGGAGGGCCACTCCTCCATCCTGCGCAAGGCGGACCGGCTCGGCTTCGCCGTCGGGGCCGACTGGGACGAGGCCGTCGTCGGCACGAACGGGGTGGGCACCGCCCTGGTGGCCCGGCGCCCGGTGCAGGTGTTCTCGGCCGAGCACTTCGTCTCCAGCCATCACGACTGGACCTGCGCCGGGGCGCCGGTACGGGACCCGCGTGACGGGCGCCTGCTGGGCGTGGTCGACGTCAGCGGGCCGCTGGCCACCATGCACCCGGCGACGCTGGCGTGGGTGAGCTCGGTGGCCCGGCTCGCGGAGCGGGAGCTGCGGCTGCGGCACCTGGAGTCGCTGGAGCGGCTGCGGACGGTGGCGGCCCCGCTGCTGGCCCGGCTGCCGGGGCGGGCACTGGCCGTGGACCCGAACGGCTGGACGGCGGCGGTGACGGGGCTGGCCCCGGCGGAGCGGATCCCGCTGCCGAAGACCTTCGGGCCGGGCCGGGTGTGGGTGCCGCGCCTCGGGGAGTGCGTGGTGGAGCCGCTGCCCGGCGGCTGGCTGCTGCGGGTCGGTCAGGACGGTCGCAGCACGGCGGCGGCGACCCGGATCGTGCTGGACCTCAGCCGGGCGGGATGCTGGTCGGCGACGGTGTACGGACCCTCCGGGAGCTGGTCGCAGGAGCTGAGCCCGCGCCACGCGGAGCTGCTGTTCCTGCTGGCGGAGAGCCCGCGGGGGCGCTCGGCGGCGGAGCTGGCCGGGGAGCTGTTCGGGGATCCGACGCGCACGGTGACGGTGCGCGCGGAGCTGTCCCGCGTACGCCGCCACCTCGCGGGTGTCCTAACCCACCGGCCGTACCGGTTCGCGCAGGACGTCGAGGTGGAACTGATCCGCCCCGAGGACCCGGCCGCGCTGCTCCCGCACTCGACCGCTCCCGCGGTGGTCCGGGCCCGCCTGGGCCTGACGGGGCCCGGCATGATTCCCTGAGCTGCATGAGCACCATCGCACTCACCACCTGGTCGCTGGAGATGACCTCTCCCTCGGATCTCGTCCCGGCGGCTCCGGCGGGCCCGGAGATATCCATCGCGCGGGCGGAGGTCCCCTCCCCCGAGTTCAGCCGCTTCCTGTACGCGTCGGTGGGCGGCGACATCCACTGGACGGACCGGCTGTCCCTGACCCGCGCGCAGTGGGTGGAGCAGCTGGACCGGCCCGGGGTGGAGACCTGGGTGGCGTACGACCGGGGTACGCCGGCCGGGTACGTGGAGCTCGATCCGCAGGACGACGGTGTGGTGGAGATCATGTACTTCGGTCTCCTCCCCGACTTCCGCGGCCGCCGCATCGGCGGGCACCTGCTGTCGGTGGGCATCGCGCGCGCGTGGTCCCTGGCGGAGCGGTGGCCGGAGCTGGAGGCGACCCGGCGGGTGTGGGTGCACACGTGCAGCCAGGACGGGCCGACGGCGATGAGCAACTATCAGCGGCGCGGCTTCAAGGTCTTCAAGACGGAGACGGAAGAGAAGGAAGACACCCCGACCCCCGGTCCGTGGCCGGGCGCGTAAAGCGCTCCGGGGCCGGCCGGCGGAGCGGGGCGGACCCCGTCGGACGCGGCGGCGCCGTAGGCGGGCGGCCGGGTCCGGAGGCAGTGGCTCCGCCGTACCTCGATGCGTGACCCCCGTCACGTCGTCCCATAATTCGAGACGAGTTCGTCCGAATCGTGGACAGTAGTGGACTCCTCCAATCGGCACATGACACGCTTCCGCCATGAATGGAGCTGGAATTGCCTTGGTGAGTCGGCGGCACGTCGACCTCGGCCGCATGTCCAGCGCCATCTGTCCGGCCCGCTGACGGAACCAGCCACGCCGCACATCGCCGTCGTCCCCGCCGCCGCGGACGCGCCGATCACTCGCCAGCCCCCTGAGGCCGTAGTACCGCCTGCCCGCCGGCCACCCCGGCGCGGAGCGGAAATCAGCCACACCCGCTCGGAGCCGCCGAGCCCGCAGGGGAGCGCCGCCGCCTCCCCCTGCCCTTGTCTCGAGCCGCCGAAGAAGGACGTACCGCCATGGCCGCCACCCCCGAAACGCCCGCAGCCGCACCCGCAGCCGCCGCGCGCCGCAAGACCGGCCGTCACCGCGGTGAGGGCCAGTGGGCCGTCGGACACCACACGCCCCTCAACGGCAACGAGCAGTTCAAGAAGGACGACGACGGTCTCAACGTGCGGACACGCATTGAGACGATCTACTCCAAGCGCGGCTTCGACTCGATCGACCCCAACGACCTGCGCGGCCGTATGCGCTGGTGGGGCCTCTACACCCAGCGCAAGCCCGGGATCGACGGCGGCAAGACCGCGATCCTGGAGCCGGAGGAGCTGGACGACGAGTACTTCATGCTGCGCGTCCGCATCGACGGCGGCCGGCTGACCACCGAGCAGCTCCGCGTGATCGGCGAGATCTCGGAGGAGTTCGCGCGCGGCACCGCCGACCTCACCGACCGCCAGAACGTGCAGTACCACTGGATCCGGATCGAGGACGTCCCGGAGATCTGGCGCCGGCTGGAGGCCGTCGGCCTCTCCACCACCGAGGCCTGCGGTGACACGCCCCGCGTCATCCTCGGTTCGCCCGTCGCCGGCATCGCCCTGGACGAGATCATCGACGGCACCCCCGCCATCGACGAGATCTACCGCCGCATCGTCGGCAACAAGGACTTCTCCAACCTGCCCCGCAAGTTCAAGTCCGCGGTCTCCGGCTCGCCGCTGCTCGACGTGGCCCACGAGATCAACGACATCGCGTTCGTGGGCGTGCACCACCCCGAGCACGGTCCCGGCTTCGACGTCTGGGTCGGCGGCGGCCTGTCCACCAACCCCAAGCTGGGTGTGCGCCTGGGCACCTGGGTCTCGCTCGACGAGGTCCCGGACGTCTACGAGGGCGTCATCTCGATCTTCCGCGACTACGGCTACCGCCGGCTGCGCAACCGCGCCCGCCTGAAGTTCCTCGTCGCCGACTGGGGCCCGGCCAAGTTCCGCCAGGTCCTGGAGGACGAGTACCTGAAGCGCAAGCTGACCGACGGCCCCGCGCCCGAGCAGCCGAGCGGCCAGTGGCGCGACCACGTGGGTGTCCACCAGCAGCAGGACGGCAAGTTCTACGTCGGCTTCGCGCCCCGCGTGGGCCGCGTGGACGGTGCCACCCTGACCAAGATCGCGGATGTGGCCGCACAGCACGGCTCCGGCCGCCTGCGCACCACGGCCGAGCAGAAGATGATCGTGCTCGACATCGAGGCGGACCAGGTCGACTCGGTGGTCGGGGCGCTGGAGGCGCTGGACCTGCGGGTCAAGCCGTCCCCGTTCCGCCGCGGCACGATGGCCTGCACCGGCATCGAGTTCTGCAAGCTGGCCATCGTCGAGACCAAGGCGCGCGGCGCCTCGCTGATCGACGAGCTGGAGCGCCGCCTGCCGGACTTCGCCGAGCCGATCACCATCAACATCAACGGCTGCCCGAACGCCTGCGCCCGTATCCAGGTGGCGGACATCGGTCTCAAGGGCCAGCTGGTCCTGGACGACGACGGCAACCAGGTGGAGGGCTACCAGGTCCACCTGGGCGGCGCCCTCGGCCTGGAGGCCGGTTTCGGCCGCAAGGTCCGCGGCCTCAAGGTCACCTCGGCCGGTCTGCCCGACTACGTCGAGCGGGTCGTCAGGCACTACGGGGAGCAGCGCGAGGACGGCGAGCGCTTCGCGGCCTGGGTCGCCCGCGCGGACGAGAAGAGCCTCTCGTGAGCGAGCGCGCCGCACCCTTCTACTGCCCCTACTGCGGCGACGAGGACCTGTTTCCCAACGAGACGGGTCACGGCGCGTGGGAATGCAGGGCCTGCAACCGAGCCTTCCAGCTGAAGTACCTCGGGCTGCTGGCCCGGGGCGTTCAGTCGGAATCAGCGGGAGGGGACGGGATATGACCACCACTCAAGACGCGGGTCTCACGGCCGAGGAGCTCAAGGCGCTGGCCGAGCAGGCGGGCCGGGACCTGGAGGACGCCTCCGCGCTGGACATCCTGCGCTGGGCGGCCGACACCTTCGGCAAGACGTTCGCCGTGACCTCCTCCATGGAGGACGCGGTCGTCGCCCACCTGGCCTCGCGGGTCCTCCCCGGTGTGGACGTGGTCTTCCTCGACACGGGGTACCACTTCGAGGAGACCATCGGCACCCGCGACGCGGTCGAGGCCGTGATGGACGTCAACGTCATCACGCTGACCCCGCGTCAGAGCGTGGCCGAGCAGGACGCCGCGTACGGGCCGAAGCTGCACGACCGCGACCCCGATCTGTGCTGTGCGCTGCGCAAGGTCAAGCCGCTGGAAGAGGGCCTGACGGCGTACGCCGCGTGGGCGACGGGCCTGCGTCGCGACGAGTCCCCGACCCGGGCGAACACCCCGGTGGTCGGCTGGGACGAGAAGCGGCAGAAGGTCAAGGTCTCCCCGATCGCCCGCTGGACCCAGGACGACGTGGAGGCGTACGTCGCCGAGCACGGCGTGCTCACCAACCCGCTGCTGATGGACGGTTACGCCTCCGTCGGCTGCGCCCCGTGCACCCGGCGCGTCGCCGAGGGCGAGGACGCGCGGGCCGGCCGGTGGGCCGGCCGGGGCAAGACCGAGTGCGGACTGCACGGCTGATGACGACGAGCGAAGAACTTACGGAGACAGAGCAGATGAGCGTGAGCGACCAGGGCGCCACCGTGTGGCTCACCGGGCTGCCGAGCGCGGGCAAGACCACCATCGCCTACGCGCTGGCCGAGCGGCTGCGCGCCGAGGGCCACCGGGTGGAGGTGCTCGACGGGGACGAGATCCGCGAATTCCTCTCCGCGGGCCTGGGCTTCACCCGCGAGGACCGGCACACCAACGTGCAGCGGATCGGCTTCGTCGCCGAGCTCCTCGCGAGCAACGGGGTCAAGGCGCTGGTGCCGGTGATCGCACCGTTCGCGGACAGCCGTGAGGCCGTCCGCAAGCGGCATGCCGCCGAGGGCACCTCGTACCTGGAGGTCCACGTGGCCACCCCGGTCGAGGTCTGCTCGGAGCGTGACGTCAAGGGCCTGTACGCCAAGCAGGCGGCGGGCGAGATCTCCGGGCTGACCGGGGTCGACGACCCGTACGAGGCGCCGGACTCCCCGGACCTGCGGATCGAGTCGCACACGCAGACCGTGCAGGAGTCGGCTTCGGCCCTGCACGCGCTGCTCACCGAGAGGGGTCTGGCATGACGACGACCGTCGCACACGTCCACGACGAGACGGATGCGCCCTACGCGCTGTCGCACCTCGACGCCCTGGAGTCCGAGGCCGTGCACATCTTCCGCGAGGTGGCGGGTGAGTTCGAGAAGCCGGTGATCCTGTTCTCCGGGGGCAAGGACTCCATCGTCATGCTGCACCTGGCGCTGAAGGCGTTCGCGCCGGCGCCGGTGCCGTTCGCGCTGCTGCACGTCGACACGGGCCACAACTTCCCCGAGGTGCTGGAGTACCGCGACCGTACGGTCGAGAAGCACGGCCTGCGCCTGCACGTGGCGTCCGTCCAGGAGTACATCGACGCGGGCAAGCTGCGCGAGCGCCCGGACGGCACCCGCAACCCGCTGCAGACCGTGCCGCTGACCGAGGCGATCCAGAGCCTGAAGTTCGACGCCGTCTTCGGCGGCGGCCGCCGCGACGAGGAGAAGGCCCGCGCCAAGGAGCGGGTGTTCAGCCTCCGCGACGAGTTCTCCCAGTGGGACCCGCGCCGCCAGCGCCCCGAGCTGTGGCAGCTCTACAACGGCCGCCACGCGCCCGGCGAGCACGTCCGTGTCTTCCCGCTCTCGAACTGGACCGAGCTGGACGTCTGGCAGTACATCGCCCGCGAGGGCATCGAGCTGCCGGAGATCTACTTCGCCCACGAGCGCGAGGTGTTCCTGCGCAACGGCATGTGGCTGACGGCCGGCGAGTGGGGCGGCCCGAAGGAGAGCGAGACGCCCGAGACGCGGCTCATCCGCTACCGGACCGTCGGTGACATGTCCTGCACCGGCGCCGTCGACTCCGACGCCACCACGCTGGACGCCGTGATCGCCGAGATCGCCGTCTCCCGCCTCACCGAGCGGGGCGCGACCCGCGCCGACGACAAGATGTCCGAGGCCGCGATGGAAGACCGCAAGCGCGAAGGGTACTTCTAGAAATGACCAGCACCACCGATCAGTTCGCCGGCCTGGCCGACCCTTCAGTGACCACACTGCTGCGCTTCGCGACCGCCGGTTCCGTCGACGACGGCAAGTCCACCCTGGTGGGCCGGCTGCTGCACGACTCCAAGTCGGTCCTGACGGACCAGATGGAGGCCGTCGAGGCCGCCTCGGCCCAGCGCGGCCAGGAGGCCCCCGACCTGGCGCTGCTGACCGACGGCCTGCGGGCCGAGCGGGAGCAGGGCATCACCATCGACGTCGCGTACCGGTACTTCGCCACCGCGCGCCGCCGGTTCATCCTCGCGGACACCCCGGGGCACGTGCAGTACACCCGGAACATGGTCACCGGCGCCTCCACCGCCGACCTGGCCGTGGTCCTGGTCGACGCCCGCAACGGTGTGATCGAGCAGACCCGCCGGCACGCGGCGGTCGCCGCGCTGCTGCGCGTCCCGCACGTGGTCCTGGCCGTGAACAAGATGGACCTGGTGGACTACCAGGAGTCGGTCTTCGCCGCCATCGCCGAGGAGTTCACCGCGTACGCCTCCGACCTGGGCGTCCCGGAGATCACCGCGATACCGATCTCGGCCCTGGCCGGCGACAACGTCGTGGACGCCTCCGCCAACATGGACTGGTACGGCGGCCCGACGGTGCTGGAGCACCTGGAGACCGTCCCGGTCAGCCACGACCTCACGGCCTGCCCGGCGCGCTTCCCGGTGCAGTACGTGATCCGTCCGCAGTCCGCCGAGCACCCCGACTACCGCGGCTACGCGGGCCAGATCGCCTCCGGCGTGCTGCGCGTCGGCGAGGCCGTGACGGTCCTGCCGTCCGGCCGGACCTCGGTCATCGAGGGCATCGACGCGCTCGGCGAGAGCGTGGACATCGCCTGGGCCCCGCAGTCGGTGACGCTGCGGCTGAAGGACGACATCGACATCTCGCGCGGTGACCTGATCGCGCCGTCCGCGAACGCGCCCGCCACCACGCAGGACGTCGAGGCGACGGTCTGCCACGTGGCCGACCAGCCGCTGGCCGTCGGCGCCCGGGTGCTGATCAAGCACACGACGCGCACGGTCAAGGCGATCGTCAAGGAGATCCCCTCGCGGCTGACCCTGGACGACCTGTCCCAGCACCCGGACCCCGGGCAGCTGGTGGCCAACGACATCGGCCGCGTCGTCGTCCGTACCGCCGAGCCGCTCGCGCTCGACGCGTACGCCGACTCGCGCCGCACCGGTTCCTTCCTGCTGATCGACCCGGCCGACGGAACCACCCTGGCGGCGGGCATGGCGGGCGAGTCCTTCGCCTCCAAGGCCGAGACGACCGTTCAGGCCGACGAGGAAGGCTGGGACTTCTAGCTCATGCTTCCCGACATCTACTCGACCTTCGCGAAGGAGGGCGGCCGCGTGGGCAGCGGCGCCCTCGGCAGCGGCCAGGGAGGGGTTGCGCGATGTGCGCGATGACGTACGCGCACCGCATGCGCGCCCACACCCCCCACGAGCCGTACCCGACCTCGTTCCGCAAACGAAGACGTGCGTCATGAGATGACGCGCGTCACGAGAGGAAGCCCTCCCGTGCCTGCCACCGCCAGCACTCGCACCACCCTCCGCCGCGGCATCGTCGCCGCTGCCGCCCTGCCGCTCCTGATCGGTGCGCTCGCCTCCTGCGGCTACGGCTCCGAGGCGAAGAAGGACGAGCCGAAGGCCGCCGACGCCGGCAAGAAGCTCTCCGCCTCCGAGGTCCGCATCGGGTACTTCCCCAACCTGACGCACGCCACCGCGCTGGTCGGCCTCCAGGAAGGCCTGATCGAGAAGGAACTCGGCGGCACCAAGATCAAGCCGCAGTCCTTCAACGCCGGCCCGTCCGAGATCGAAGCCCTCAACGGTGGCTCTCTCGACATCGGTTTCATCGGCCCCTCGCCGTCGATCAACGGCTACGTGAAGTCCAAGGGCTCGAACCTGCGGATCATCTCCGGTTCCGCCTCCGGCGGCGTCAAGCTCGTCGTGAACCCGGACAAGATCAAGACCCTGGACGACCTCAAGGGCAAGAAGATCGCCACCCCGCAGAAGGGGAACACGCAGGATGTCGCCTTCCTCAACTGGATCTCCGAGAAGGGCTGGGCGGTCGACCCGGAGTCCGGCAAGGGTGACGTCTCCGTCGTCCGTACGGACAACAAGGTCACCCCGGACGCGTTCAAGCAGGGCTCGATCGACGGCGCGTGGGTGCCGGAGCCCACGGCGTCCAAGCTCGTCTCCGAGGGCGGCTCCGTCCTCCTCGACGAGACCGCCCTGTGGCCCGACAAGAAGTTCGTGATCACGAACATCATCGTGTCGCAGAAGTTCCTCAAGGAGCACCCGGACGTCGTCGAGGCGGTCCTCAAGGGCACCGTGAAGACCAACGAGTGGATCAACGCCAACCCGGACAAGGCGAAGGCGTCCGCGAACGCGAAGCTGGAGGCGGAGGGCGGCAAGCCGCTCGACGCGAAGATCATCGATCCGGCGTGGCCCAGCATCGCCATCACGGACGACCCGCTCGCCGACACGCTGAAGAAGCAGGCCGACCAGGCGGTCAAGGCCAAGCTCATCGAGCAGCCCGACCTGGCCGGCATCTACGACCTCACGCTCCTGAACAAGGTGCTGAAGGCCGCCGGAAAGCCCGAGGTCTCCGACGCCGGTCTCGGCGCCAAGTAATCCCGCAATCCAGCAATCCCAGGAGGTGACGACCATGGCCACCACGCTTGCCACGGCTGCCGAGGGCTCCGTCGCGGAGCAGACGCACGCTGCCCGCATCGAGCACGTCTCGAAGTCCTTCTCCGGCCCGGCCGGATCGCAGCTCGTCCTGGACGACATCAGCCTCGATGTCGCTCCCGGCGAGTTCGTCACCATCCTGGGTGCCTCGGGGTGTGGGAAGTCCACGCTGCTGAACCTGGTCGCGGGTCTGGACAAGCCGTCCGCGGGGTCCATCGAGACCCCCGGCGGCCGTCCGGCGCTGATGTTCCAGGAGCACGCCCTCTTCCCGTGGCTGACCGCGGGCAAGAACATCGAACTCGCGCTGCGCCTGCGCGGGGTGGCCAAGGCCGAGCGCCGCCCGGAGGCCGAGCGGCTGCTGGAGCTGGTCCGGCTCGCCGGCTCGTACGGCAAGCGCGTGCACGAGCTGTCCGGCGGTATGCGCCAGCGCGTGGCGCTGGCCCGCGCGCTCGCCCAGGACAGCCGGCTGTTGCTGATGGACGAGCCGTTCGCGGCCCTCGACGCCATCACCCGGGACGTGCTGCACGGCGAGCTCACCCGCATCTGGGCGGAGACGGGGCTGTCCGTCCTCTTCGTCACCCACAACGTGCGCGAGGCCGTCCGTCTCGCCCAGCGCGTGGTCCTGCTCTCCTCCCGGCCCGGCCGGGTCGCGAAGGAATGGACCGTGGACATTCCGCAGCCGCGCCGCATCGAGGACGCGGACGTCGCGGAACTGTCCCTGGAGATCACTGAACACCTGCGTGGGGAGATCCGCCGCCATGGCCAGCACTGACATCACTTCGAAGGCCGCGGGCAAGACCGACGACCTGGCCGGCCTGGAGGCGGGCCTCGACGCCCTCGACGCGGTCCAGACCCACCGCACCCCGGTCCGCGAGATCCTCGTCAAGAAGGTCTTCCCGCCGGTCCTGGCCGTGAGTCTGGTGCTCCTGGTCTGGCAGGTCCTCGTCGCGACCCACGTCACCGAGGAGACCAAGCTTCCCGCGCTGTCCGCGGTGTGGGACAGCCTTTCCGACATGTGGCTGAAGGGCACGCTGCTGGAGGTCATCTGGACCAGCGTCTCCCGCGGTCTGCTCGGCTTCCTGCTGGCCCTGGCCATCGGTACGCCGCTCGGTCTGCTCGTCGCCCGGGTGAAGTTCGTCCGCGCCGCGATCGGCCCCATCCTTCAGGGCCTGCAGTCGCTGCCGTCGGTGGCGTGGGTGCCGCCGGCCGTCCTGTGGTTCGGCCTGAACGACGCGATGATGTTCACGGTGATCCTGCTCGGCGCCGTCCCGTCCATCGCCAACGGCCTCGTCTCCGGCATCGACCAGATCCCCCCGCTGTACCTGCGGGCCGGCCGCACCCTGGGTGCCACCGGTCTGCGCGGGGCCCGGCACATCGTCATGCCGGCCGCGCTGCCCGGCTACCTGGCCGGTCTGAAGCAGGGCTGGGCCTTCTCCTGGCGCTCGCTGATGGCCGCCGAGATCATCGCCTCCTCGCCCGACCTGGGCCTGGGCCTGGGCCAGTTGCTGGAGAACGGCCGCAACAACATCGACCTGCCGGGCGTGTTCCTCGCGATCATCCTGATCCTGGTGGTCGGCATCGCCATCGACCTGCTGATCTTCAGCCCGGTCGAGCGGTGGGTGCTGCGCAGCCGCGGTCTGCTGGCGAAGAGCTGATCGTCATGTCCCGCGCCCTCCTGGTCATCGCCCACGGCAGCCGCGATCCGCGGCACGCGGCGACCGTGCACGCCCTCACCGGGCGGGTGCGGGCGCTGCGGCCGGGGCTGCGCGTGGAGACGGCCTTCCTCGACTTCAACACCCCGTCGGTGGGGCAGGCCCTGTCCTCGCTCCACCTGTCCGGCGTACGGGAGGTGGTGGCGCTCCCGCTGCTGCTGACCCGCGCCTTCCACGCGAAGTCCGACATCCCGGCGGCGCTCGCCGAGTCGACCTCGCGCCTGCCGGGGCTGTCGGTGCGGGTCGCGGACGTCCTCGGGCCGTCCCCGCTCCTGCTGACCGCCCTCGAACGCCGGCTCTCCGAAGCCGGCCTCACCCCGGCGGACCGCGCCACCACCGCCGTGGTGCTCGCGGCCGCCGGCTCCACCGACCCGGAGGCGATCGCAGTGATCGCTGAAACCGCGCGGGAGTGGCGGCGCACCGGTTGGTGTGCCGTGCGGCCTGCGTTCGCCTCCGCGGCAC
>NZ_JBSGZP010000097.1:0-15500 GCF_053611065.1 Streptomyces sp. NPDC054840 | reverse complement strand
CCGCCCGAGTGGATCTTCCACTCGGAGATGTCCAAGGTGTTCCACTCGGTCCGCGACCTGCACACCAACTACCAGCTGCCCGCACCGTTCGCCGGGAAGATCGCCTTCCTGCCCTTCCTGGTCGAAGAGACCACCGACGGACCGGAGCCCCGTTTCCTGATCACCCGCGTCGTCCCGGGTTTCTCCGCACCGGCCTTCGCGCCGGGCGTCGAGGTCACCCACTGGAGCGGCGTCCCCATCGAACAGGCCGTCGAGCTCAACGCCGCCCGGTTCGCCGGAGGCAACTCTGCGGCGCGCCGCAGCCGGGGCATCGAGTCACTGACGGTGCGCTCGCTCTCGGCCCATCTGCCCCCGTTCGAGGAATGGGTGACCGTCAGCTACACCGGTACCGACGGCGTCGCCCGCGAACTGCGCGAGAACTGGCAGATCGTGGACAACCGCCCGTCGGCGGCCGGCCCGGAGGGCGAGGCGTCGCTCGTGCTGGGCCTGGACCACGAGTCCGAGGAGGTCAGCCGGGCCAAGGTCATGCTGTTCGTCCCCCACGTCATCGAGCAGCAGCTGGCCGTGGACGCGGGGAGGTCCCCGGACACCGCGGCGGGCGAGACCGCGAGCACGATGCCGGAGGTCTTCACGGCCCGTACCGTCCAGACCCCCTCGGGCACCTTCGGCCACATCCGCATCCACACGTTCCACGTGCCCGACGCCGGCGCCTTCGTCGAGGAATTCGTCCGGCTGATCGGCGAGCTGCCGCAGAACGGCCTGATCGTCGACGTGCGCGGCAACGGCGGCGGCTCGGTCTGGGCATCGGAGCTCACCCTCCAGACCCTCACACCCCGGCGGATCACCCCGGAACCGTTCCAGTTCATCAACACCCCCCTCAACCTGCGCATCTGCCGCAGCAACCCCAGCCTGCGCCAGTGGGTGAACTCCATGGAGCAGTCGGTCGAGACCGGCGCCACCTTCTCCGCCGCCCTGCCGCTCACCCCGACGGACCTCGCCAACCAGATCGGCCAGCAGTACTTCGGGCCGGTCGTCCTCATCACCAACGCCCGCTGCTACTCCGCTACCGACATGTTCGCGGCCGGCTTCCAGGACCACGGGATCGGCACCGTGCTCGGCACCGACGACAACACCGGCGCCGGCGGCGCCAACGTCTGGGAACAGAGCCAGTTCATCGCCGACTTCCCCGTCGCCTCCTCGCCGTATCTGCCGCTGCCGAACGGAGCGGGGATGCGCGTGGCGATCCGCAGGTCCCTGCGGGTCGGCGAGCGGGCCGGTACGCCACTGGAGGACCTCGGGGTCGTCCCGGACGAGCGCCACCGGATGACCCGCCGGGACCTCCTGGAAAGCAACGTGGATCTGATGGCACGGGCCGGGGAGCTTCTCCGGGCCCAGCCCGTGCGCGAGCTGACCATCGCCGACGTCACGCGTGCCGACGGCTCGCTCCGCCTCAGGCTGAAGACCGCCAACGTCGACCGCGTGGACGTGTACCTCGACCGGCGTCCGCGCACTTCGGTGGACATCCCCGACGGCCAGGCCGACGTCACGGTCCCCGGAGCCACCGCGGCCCGGTCGGTGCGGGTGGACGGCTTCGCCCTGGGCGAGCTCGTCGCCAGCAGCAGCAGGCGGCTGTAGGGGAGGGCCGCGGCGGACGGAGGGCGGCCGGGCCCCGGGGGCTCCGGCCGCGCCCCCTGGCTCCGGCCGCGCCCCCTCACACCCGCAGCACCTCCACGCCGGCGGTCGCGAACTCCTGTGCGGCCTCCACCGTCAGGCCGGTGTCCGTCACCAGGACGTCCACCGACGAGGTCGCGCAGATGCGGGCGAACGCGCGGACGCCCAGCTTGCTGGAGTCGGCCGCGACGACCACCCGGCGGGCACGTTCGCACAGCAGGCGGTTGATCGAGGCCTCGTCCTCGTGGCGGGTCGCCGCGCCGTCCGCCGGGTCGAAGCCGTCCACGCCGAGCACCGCCGTGTCCACCGCGAGCTGGCCCAGTACCTGCTCGGCGAGCGGGCCGGTCAGCTCGTACGACTGGGCGCGGGCCACCCCGCCGGTCAGCACGATCTTGAACTGGGGCCGGATCACCAGCTCACCCGCGATGTTGAGAGCGTTGGTCACCACGGTGAGCGCCGGCGAGCCCTGGGCCAGGTCCGGGCGCCCGGCCAGCGCCCGCGCCACCTCGGTGGTCGTGGTGCCGCCCGTCAGGCCGATCACCTCGCCGGGGGTGATCAGGGCCGCCACCGCCTCGCTGATCCGCTGCTTCTCGGCGGCGCGGCGCGAGGTGCGGTAGCGCAGCGGGAGTTCGTACGAGACCCCGTGCAGCACGGCTCCGCCCCGCGTGCGGACCAGCAACTGCTGCTCGGCGAGCTGGTCGAGGTCGCGGCGGATGGTGGCGGCGGACACGCCCAGGCTCTCCGCCGCGGGCTCCACCTCCAGCTCGCCCCGTTCCACGAGCAGGTCCAGCAGCGCCTGCCAGCGCTCCTTGCGGGTCATCGGCCGCCCCTTCGGTGTCTGCGACATAACGTTCCACGGCGTTTCGACGGCCTTCGACGGCGGTCCATGGCGGTCCACGGCGTTTCCCGGCGGCCCCGTCGGTCCGTCCCGCGACACTAACTCAGCCGCCCCAGCCGTAGATGCTTGAAGTTGCGTGAAACAGGCCGCTACCTTGCAGGAAAACGCATTGAGCGCATCCAGACCCGTCCGTCCTGTCGCACGAGGGAGCCTGTATGAGTCACGTCGCGTACGAGTTGGGCACGCAGCCCGCATGCTGGGAGCGGGCCGCCGAACTGGCCCCGGCGCGGGGGACGGTGCTGCCGCAGCCGGGGGAACGTACCGCGATCGTCGGGTGCGGGACCTCCTACTACATGGCCCAGGCGGCCGCCGTGCTGCGCGAGGAGGCCGGCCAGGGCGAGACGGACGCCTTCCCCGCCTCCGAGTTCCCGCGCCACCGCCGCTACGACCGGGTCGTCGCCCTCACCCGGTCCGGCACCACCACCGAGGTACTGGACCTGCTGGCCGGGCTGCGGGACGCGGGCGTGCCCACGACCGCGGTCATCGGCGATCCGGCGACCCCGGTGATGACCGCCGCGGACGAGCTGGTCGTCCTCGACTTCGCCGACGAACAGTCCGTCGTACAGACCCGTTTCGCGACCACCGCCCTCACCCTGCTGCGCGCCCACGTCGGGCTGCACACCCCCTCCGTGGTCGCCGACGCCCGCACCGCCCTCATCGAGCCGCTGCCCGCCGACATCGCCGGCCGGGGCCAGTTCACCTTCCTCGGCCGCGGCTGGAGCGTCGGGCTCGCCCACGAGGCCGCGCTGAAGATGCGCGAGGCCTCGCTGTCCTGGGCCGAGTCCTACCCGGCGATGGAGTACCGGCACGGGCCGATCAGCGTCTCCGGGCCCGGCACCGTCACCTGGTCGCTCGACGAGGCCCCCGACGGGCTCGCCGAACAGGTCCGCGCCACCGGCTCCCAATGGGTGCCCGGGCGGCTCGACCCGCTGGCCGAACTAGTCCGCGTACACCGCCTCGCCCTCGCCGTCGCCGCCCACCAGCAGCTCGATCCGGACGCGCCGCGCAACCTCACGCGCTCGGTGATCCTCCCCGCCGGCGAGGAGGCCGTCCGATGAGCCTGGTCCGGGCCGGCGACCTGGTCCTGGAGGCGGCCGCGGCCGGCCGGGCCGTGGCCGCCTTCAACATCATCACCCTGGAGCACGCCGAAGCCGTCGTCGCCGGTGCCGAGGTGGCCGGACTGCCGGTCATCCTCCAACTGAGCGAGAACGCCGTGAAGTTCCGCGACATGCGGCTGCTGCCCATCTCCCGGGCCGCCGGCGCGTGCGCGGAGGCCGCCGGGGTCCCCGTAGGCCTGCACCTCGACCACGTCAAGAGCCCCGAGCTGCTCCGGCAGGCCTGCGACGCCGGATACAGCTCGGTGATGTACGACGCCGCGCAACTCCCTTACGCCGAGAACCTGGAGGCCACCCGGTCCGCGGCGGACTGGGCACACGCCAACGGGCTGTGGATCGAGGCCGAGCTGGGCGAGGTCGGCGGCAAGAACGGCGCCGCACCGCTGGACCCGCACGCGCCCGGCGCCCGTACCGACCCCGACGAGGCCCGGCGGTTCGTCGCCGACTCCGGTGTCGACGCCCTCGCCGTCGCCATCGGCAGCAGCCACGCGATGACCAGCCGGACCGCGGCCCTGGACCACGGGCTGCTGGCCCGGCTGGCCAAGACCGTGGACGTGCCGCTCGTCCTGCACGGCTCCTCCGGTCTGCCGGACACCGAACTCGCGGCGGCCGTCGCGGGCGGCATCCGCAAGGTCAACATCGGCACCGCCCTCAACGTGGCGATGACCGAGGCCATCCGTACCCACCTGACCGCGGCGGACCCACGGCCGTACCTGATGGCGGCCCGCACGGCGATGGCGGCGACGGCGACGGCTATGATCGGCGCGCTGAACTGACGGGTGACGGGTGGTGGGTGACCGGTCGCGGGTCACGGGCGATGGGCGACGGGCACGGGGGACGGCGATCATGGACACCCAGCGGGGACACGTGAACCGCCGCCGGTTCCTGCTGATCGCCGGCCTCCCGCTGCTGACGGTGGGCGCGGGCTTGACGTACCTGATGTGGCCGCAGCCCCCGCACCGGCCCGAGGTCCGTACCGACCTGGAGCCGCTGAACCGGCGCCTCGGGCCGTTCCTGGGCGAGCTGACCGACGCGCACTGGCTGGGCTACGACATCGACGACACGGGTGACGGCCGGAGCGTCCCGGGCCCCGATTCCCGGGTCCGGGTGGTCGGTGTCGCCCATCTGCCGGCCGGCGGCGCCGCCGCGATCACCGGCAAGCCCGACCACGCCTTCGCCGCCGTCGGCGTACCGCCGGACCTGCCCGCCGCGCTGAACCAGTACCTGCCCGCGGCCGCGACCTGGCAGAAAAGCCCGGGCTTCGACGCGTACGCGAACGGCCAGGGCGCCGCAGGCCAGGCGTCGGACGGGATCCCATCGGGCCGGTACCTCTTCGACACGGCCCGCGACCTCGTCCACTTCGACGTCCTCTACCTGTTCACCTGACGTCCCGCGCGGTGGGGCCTGGCGGAGTGGGCGTCAGCGCGGTACGAGGCGGGCCTGGTGGTAGTGGCCTGACTGGAGATACTCCTCGGGCGAGTTGGGGGCAGCCTCGCGCCTTCAGATGCCTATGGCCCCGTCGATCCGCTCGCGCAGAAGGTCGGCGTGCCCGTTGTGCCGCGCGTACTCCTCGACCATGTGGATCAGTACCCAGCGCAGCGACACCTTCCCGCGCCACGCGTCGACGGCCTCGACGTCCAGATCGGGTGCCTCGGCCACGAACCGTTCGGCGAAAGCCACCTCGGCGCGCCACGCCCCCAGGCCGCCTCGACCGCCGCGGGATCCGCCCGGGCCCCGTCGAAGTCCCCGTCGGGATCCTCGGCCGAGGAGAACCGGGGCGGCGCGTCCTGACCTGCCGGCACCATCCGGAACCAGCGGCGCTCCACATCGGCCAGGTGCCGCACCAGACCGAGCAGGGAGAGTGTGGCCGGTTCCACCGACCGGTGCGCCAACGCGACCTCCAGGCCTGCGCACTTGAGCGCCAAGGTGGCACGGTGGTCCGCGAGGAAGGCGACCGGCATCCGCCGCTCGCCCCCGGTCGCGGGACCGCTGAAGCGGCTGTCCCGCTCGGCTTCGACGAAGAATTCCGCTCTGCTGTGTGGGCTCGTCATGGTTGTGATGATGAACGCGGGTACCGAACGGCCGGAGCCCGGGTCCTTCCGAATTCTTGTAACAGGTTCTACTCTGACCGCCGCCACCACAGCGCCCGGTTGGACCGTGAGACCCCGGAGGGGCCGTGCACCTCGAATACACGCCTGAGCAACAGCGGTTGCGCACCGAACTGCGCGCCTACTTCGCCGAGCTCGTGCCGCAGGACGTCTACGCCCGCTACGAGGATCCGGCCGCCCAGAAGCGCTTCTACCGGGCCACCATCCGCCGGCTCGGCGCCGACGGCTGGCTCGGGGTCGGCTGGCCCAAGGAGTACGGCGGCCGCGGGATGACTCCGATGGACCAGTTCATCTTCTTCGACGAGGCGGCACAGGCCGTCGTACCGCTGCCCCTGATGGCGCTCAACACGGTCGGGCCGACCATCATGCAGTTCGGCACCGAGGAGCAGAAGGCCTACTTCCTGCCGAAGATCCTCGCCGGGGAGATCGACTTCGCCATCGGCTACAGCGAGCCCGACGCCGGCACCGACCTGGCGGCGCTCACGTGCAAGGCCGTCCGGGAGGGCGACGAGGAGACCGGCACCTACGTCGTCGACGGACAGAAGATCTGGACCACGAACGGAGACACCGCCGACTGGGTCTGGCTCGCCGTACGCACCGACCCGGACGCCCCCGCCCACAAGGGCATCACGATGCTCCTGGTCCCGACCTCGGACCCCGGCTACTCCTGCACCCTCATCAACACCCTCGCCTCGCACGACACCACCGCCAGCTACTACGAGAACATCCGCGTCCCGGCGAGCCGCCGCGTCGGCCAGGAGAACAAAGGCTGGCGCCTGATCACCAACCAGCTCAACCACGAACGCGTCACCCTCGCCGCACACGGCACCATGGCCATCCGGGCCCTCCACGACGTCCAGCGCTGGGCCGCCGCGACGAAACTCGCCGACGGCCGCCGGGTCATCGACCTCTCCTGGGTCCGCGGCCGCCTCGCGCGCACCCACGCCCGACTCGACGCGATGAAGCTGCTCAACTGGCAGATGGTGGGCGCGGTCCAGGCCGGCACCCTCACCCCGCAGGACGCCTCCGCGGTCAAGGTGTACGGCTCTGAGGCCCGCCGGGACGCGTACGCCTGGCTGATGGAGATCGTCGGCGCGGCCGGCTCCCTCAAGGACGGCTCGGCGGGCGCGGTCCTGCACGGCGAACTCGAACGCGGCTACCGCAGTGCCGTGATCTTCACCTTCGGCGGGGGCAACAACGAGATCCAGCGCGAAATCATCTCCTGGATCGGCCTGGGCATGCCGCGCGTACGCCGCTAGTGCTGTGGCGAGGAGTTCTACTCGTTATGAAAAGGGATAGCTGGCCACCTGGCCTCCGGGCGATCAGCCGGGGGCGGTGATCGCGACGAGTTCGATCTCGAAGCCGTCCGTGTTCTCCAGGTAGGCGGCGTAGTGCTGCGGGCCGCCGGCGTGGGGGTGGCGCTCCGGGAACATCAGGTGCCAGCCGTGGCGGGTCGACTCCTCGGCCAGGCGGTCGACCGCGGCCGCGTCCTCCACGTGGAAGGCCAGATGGTTCAGTCCCGGCCGGCAGCGGTCGTGCCGGTCGGCGGTGAGGGCCGGGGACTGTTCGACGACCAGGTACGTCGGCCCGAGGCGCCAGCTGCGGCCGGCGGTCCAGTGCTGGTAGGGGGTGTGGCCCAAGGCCTCCAGGAGCCAGCCGAGCGAGGCGATCGCGCGGTCGAGGTCGGGCACCCACAGTTCGATGTGGTGCAGTGTGCCGCCGACCGGCCGGCTCACGTGTAGAGCTTCCGGGCGCGGTTCAGGTCGACGGGCCCGCCCTCGGGTCGCGGCAGCGGCAGGAAGTGCTCCAGCTGCCACTTCTGCGCGCTGCCGGCCTGGCGGTTGGTGGTGGTCACCCAGGGCGGATAGACGCGGAAGGCACGCTTCCCGCCGGACCCGTCCGTCGATACGACGCCGTGGCGGCGGAGCGCGTCCAGGGGGAGGACGAACTGGCCGAAGCGCTGACCGTCGCGCGTACTGATGACGAAGAGGTCCACCGGGTCCGCGGCGTCGAACGGCTGGATCGGACCCGCCGGTGAGCGCTTCCAGACGGTGACGAACTGGCCGGCCTTCGTGGGGGTCGTCTTCGCCGCGCGGAACCGGACGGCGAGGCCGTCCAAGGTGAAGGAGTGGGCGGCGTAGTCGGCGCTCTCCGCTTCCGGGACCGGCTGCGAGCAGGCGAATCCGCAGGGGTCGTAGACGAGCGCCTTTGCCGCGACGAGGTCCGCGTGGACCCTTGCGGTGTCCGACCAGGGCTGGAGGCGGGGAGGGGAGGAGGGTTCGCGGTGCGTCGTCATCCCTTCACCCTGTCACGGGCTGGACCGGTCCCGCGCCCGCGGTCCGCGGCCCGGACTCCGGGGTACCGCGTCAGCATGGCGACCACCGGCGCAGGACCCGCTTCATGGAGGGGACTGGCCCACGGCTAGCAGTTGGGCTCCCACGGGGCTGCACCAACCTCGCCCTCATCATCGCGGCCCGCGCCCTCGACGCGGAACTCGACACGGCGTGAGCCGGGCCGCGCGGCGCGGTCAGTCGAGGTCGATGTGGACGCTGGTGGACTTCACCCGGGCGACGGCCTGCACGCCGACCGCGAGTCCGAGTTCCTCGACCGCCTCGCGGGTCAGCAGGGAGACCACGCGGTGCGGGCCGGCCTGGACCTCGACCTGGGCGGCGACCTCGCCCAGCGTCACCGCCGTCACGATCCCGGGCAGCGCGTTTCGCGCCGAGGTGGCGGACTCGCCGTCGCCCTCGGCCGTCTCCTGGGCGAGCGCCACGCAGAAGGCGGCCAGATGCACGCCCTCGATCATCCGCTTGTTGCCCTCCCGCAGGATCGGGAAGCGGCCCGCGTCCGCCCAGCGGCGGGCGGTGTCGGTGCTGACGCGGAGGAGTTGGGCGGCCTCGCCGATCGTGTAGAGCTGCACGCCGCAACTTTATGCCGCCGACGCCCCGGCCGACGCCCCGACGGGGGATCGTCCAGGGACTCGCGGCGGACGGGCAGCCGCGCCGCGCCGCGCCGCGCCTCGCCTGGCCGACGGCGGCGCGCTCCGTCGCCGGAGCGGTCCTCGCCACGCAACCTCGCCCCCGGACGGGACGTACGCATCGCGGGACGGCCGCCGACGGCCGCCCGGATCGGTAGGCTGGAGCCGCCGGGCGCCTGCGACGGGGAGGTACGCCGATGGGGACCACCGTGACCGGACGGCGCCCCGGCGCGGATCCGGGGCTGTACGGCCCGTCGTCCGTCACGTGGCAATGCCACGGCGACCCGATGATGTGGATCGCCGGGCTCCGCGCGCTCTACCTCCAGGCCCTCCACCCGCGCGCCGTCCGTGGGGTCATGGAGAACTCCGACTTCCGGCGGGACGCCTGGGGGCGGCTGCTGCGCACCGCCGACTTCGTCGGCACCCTCACCTACGGCACCACCGAGGCCGCCGAGCGCGCCGGCCTCCGCGTCCGCACGATCCACCGCGAACTCTCCGCGACCGATCCGGACACCGGTGAACGCTTTCCCGTCGACGACCCCGAGCTGCTGCTGTGGATCCACTGCGCGCAGATCGACAGCTTCCTGCACGTGCTGCGCCGCTCAGGCGTCCCGCTCACGCCCGCGCAGGCCGACCGCTACGTCGACGAGAACCGGGTGGGCGCCCGACTCGTCGGTCTCGACCCGGCCGGGGTCCCCGCCGACACCGATGGGCTCGCCGCGTACTTCCGCCGGATCCGCCCCGAACTCGCCGCTGGCCCCGACGCACTCGCCGTGGACGATTTCCTCCGCGGCCCGCCCGTCCCTGCCCTTCTCGTACGTGGCCGAAACCTGCTGTGGCCGCCGATCGCCGGCCTGGCGTACGGTTCCCTCCCGGGCTGGGCGCACCAGCTGTACGGGCGGCCCGCACCGGCCCCGCGCAGCATCACGCGGCGCCTGCGCCTCACCGGACGCGTACTGCGCAGCATTCCCGCAGGTCTACGCTGGCAGCTGCCTCCAGGTCACATCTTGAAAGCGATGCGCCGCATGGGCTCCGGGAGCCGCCCCTCGCCGTACACACTGCGTACATCAGCGGCCATACTGGACCGGCCGGGGAGGGCGTAGCGCGAAAACGGGGGCGGCTTTAAGACATGGCGGAGTCCAGACTGATCCAGGGCCGTTACCGGTCGCTCGATCTGATCGGGCGCGGCGGCATGGGCGAGGTATGGCGCGCCCGCGACGAATCGCTGGGCCGGCAGGTCGCCGTGAAGTGCCTCAAGCCGATCGGCGCCGAGCAGGACGCCCACTTCACCCAGGTGCTCCGCGAGCGGTTCCGCCGCGAAGCGCGCGTGGCCGCGTCCCTCCAGCACCGCGGGGTCACCGTCGTCCACGACTTCGGCGACGACAGCGCCGCCGGGGGCCCCCTCTACCTCGTCATGGAGCTCCTCGAAGGCCGCAACCTCAGCCAACTCCTGGAGGACAACGACACCCGGCCGCTCCCCGTGGACGTCGTCGTCGACGTCGCCGAGCAGATGGCCGCCGCCCTCGGCTACACCCATGACCAGGGCGTCGTCCACCGCGACCTGAAGCCCGCCAACATCATGCGGCTCACCGACGGCACCGTGAAGATCTGCGACTTCGGCATCGCCCGCCTCGCCCACGACATCGGCTTCACCGCCAAGCTCACCGGCGGCGGCATGGCCATGGGCACCCCGCACTACATGTCGCCCGAACAGATCGCGGGCGGCGAGGTCGACCACCGCAGCGACCTCTACTCCTTCGGCTGCGTCCTGTACGAGATCGCCACCGGCGCCCCGCCCTTCGACCTCGGCGACTCCTGGTCGGTGCTGGTCGGCCACCGCGACAACGCGCCCGTACCGCTGCGCGAGCACCGCCCCGAGCTGCCCGGCTACTTCGACGAAGTGGTCCTGGACCTGCTCGCCAAGCGCCCCGAGGACCGGCCGGGCGACGCCCGCCACGTGCACCGCCGCCTCGTCGAGGCGCGGCTGGGACCGGGCGGGCTGCCCGGCGCCCAGGCACCGCTCCCGCCCTGGGCCCGAGGTATGACCGCCGGACGCAAGGCCGGGACCGACGCCCGGCCCGCGAGCGGCGAATGGGCCGTGCTCACAGGAGCCTGGACGGCCGCCCACCCCGCCGGCCGGCAGCCGGAGCCGCGCCCGCGCGGCGCGTACCCCCCGGTCCACCCCGGCACCACCACCATCGTCCGTCCCGCGCCCTCCGAGGACCCGCGGCTCACCGCCGCGTACGGGTTCCCGCGCCCCGCCGGCCCGCGGGGCAGCGGCCCCGACGCGCTCGCCGCCGGTCACGCGCGCGCGTACGCCCTCAGCCGCGAGGGCCGGCCCGAGGAGGCGCTCGCCGGGTACGCGGCCGTCGCCGAGGGGCGCACCCGGGTACTCGGCGCGGACCACGCCGACACCCTCGCGGCGCGCCAGGAGACGGCGTACGAGCTGGGCCGGCTCGGGCGCCACCAAGAGGCGCACGACGTCTACCGCGCGGTGCTCGTCGCCCGCGAGCGGACGATGGGTCCGCTCCACCCCGACACGTTGCGCTGCCGGCACAACCTGGCCTGCGCGCTGAGCGCGCTGGGCCGGTTCGAGGACGCCCACGCCACCGCCGCCGAGGTCGCCGCCGACCGCGCGGCCGTCCTGGGCGCCGAGCACGCGGACACCCTGCTGACCCGGTACGAGGCGGCGTACGCGCTCGGCCGCCTGGAACGCTGGCAGGAAGCCCTGGTCGCCTTCCACGAGGTCGCCGTCGCACGCGAGCGGGCGCTCGGCCGCGACCACCCCGACACCCTGGCCGCCCGCTACGAGGTCGGCATCGCGCTCGGCCGCACCGGGAGGAGCGCCCAGGCCCTCGACCTGTTCCGGGCCCTGGTCCGCGACCGCACCCGCGCCTACGGGGTCACCGACCCCGAGACGCTGCGCGCCCGGCACGTCCTCGGGGTCAACCTGGGCCGCCTGGAGCGCTGGGCGGAAGCGGTGGCCGAGGCCCGCCAGGTGGGCGCCCTGCGTGCCGAGGTGCTCGGCCCCGAGCACCCGGACACCCTGGTCAGCCGCCGGGAACTGGCCGGAGGGCTGGGCCGGCTGGGCCGCTGGGACGAGGCGCTGCCCATCTACCGGGACCTCTCCGGAATCCGCGAGCGGTCCCTCGGCGACGACCATCCCGACACGGTCCTGGCCCACGCCGACGAGGCCCACTGTCTGGAGCGGCTCGGCCAGGTGTGCTACCAAGAGCCATGACGACCTTCGGGCGGGACGTGTACGACGATGTGATCGTGGGCGGTGGGCACAACGGCCTGGTGGCCGCCGCGTACCTGGCCCGGGCCGGCCGCTCGGTGCTGGTCCTGGAGCGGCTCGGGAACACGGGCGGGGCGGCGATCTCCAGCCGCCCCTTCGTGGGCGTCGACGCCAGACTCTCGCGCTACTCGTACCTCGTCTCCCTGCTCCCGTCGAAGATCGTGCGCGACCTGGACCTGCGGTTCGCGGTGCGCCGCCGCACGATCTCCTCGTACACCCCCACCGAGCGCGGCGGGCGGCCCGGCGGACTGCTCGTCGGCGGCGGCGAGCAGCGCACCCGGGAGTCCTTCGCACGACTGACCGGCTCGGAGCGGGAGTACGAGAGCTGGCGCGCCTTCTACGGGACCACCGGGCGGGTCGCCGAGAGGGTGTTCCCGACCCTGACGGAGCCGCTGCCCACGCGGGCGGAGCTGCGGGCCCGGATCGACGACGAGGCCGCCTGGCGGATGCTCTTCGAGGAGCCCCTCGGGCAGGCCGTGGAGCGGAACTTCGCCGACGACCTGGTCCGCGGGGTGGTCCTCACCGACGGGCTGATCGGCACCTTCGCGGACGCGCACGACCCCTCCCTCGCCCAGAACCGCTGCTTCCTCTACCACGTCATCGGCGGCGGCACCGGCGACTGGGACGTGCCGGTCGGCGGCATGGGCGCGCTGACGGACGCCCTCGCCGCGGCGGCCCGGGCGGCCGGAGCCGAGATCGCCACCGGCCACGAGGTGCTGCGGATCGACACGGACGGGGTCGGGCCGGCCGAGGTGGTGTTCCGCAAGGCGGCCGGCGAGGGCCGGGTCGTCGGCCGTACGGTCCTGGTGAACGCCTCGCCGAGGGCCCTGGCCGAGCTCCTCGGCGAGACCCCGGCCGCAGGCGCGGCCGCGGCCCCGGAGGGCGCCCAGCTCAAGGTCAACATGCTGCTGCGCCGGCTGCCCCGCCTCCGGGACACCTCGGTGGACCCGAACGAGGCCTTCGGCGGCACCTTCCACATCGCCGAGGGCTACGCCGAGCTCGCCCGGGCCTACGCGGAGGCCTCCTCCGGCGAACTGCCCTCCGTACCGCCCTCGGAGATCTACTGCCACTCGCTGACCGACCCGACGATCCTGGGCCCGGCACTGGTGGAGCAGGGCTACCAGACCCTCACCCTCTTCGGCCTGCACGCCCCGGCCCGGCTCTTCGAGAAGGACAACCACCAGGCCCGCGAGGTACTCCTGACGGCCACCCTCGCGCAGCTCGACGCGCACCTGGACGAACCGCTCACCGACTGCCTCGCCTTCGACGCGGACGGCCGCCCGTGCATCGAGGCGAAGACCCCGCTGGACCTGGAACGCGAACTGCGGCTGCCCGGCGGCCACATCTTCCACCGGGACCTGTCCTGGCCCTACGCCGACCAGGGCGGCCGGTGGGGCGTGGAGACCGCCCACCGCAACGTACTGCTGTGCGGAGCGGGCGCGGTCCGCGGCGGCGGCGTCAGCGGCGTCCCCGGGCACAACGCGGCGATGGCGGTACTCGGGCACTGAACGGGCAGCCCTTGGTGCCGCTCGGCCGGACGGGTGGATCGTGCGTACCGCGTCCGCCCGCCGGGCCGGGCACGTCGGCCCGGCCACGAACCGGAAATCGCGGGTGTCCGGGGCCGCGGCGCGCGGTGCGGCACGGGGCGGAGGAACTTGCCCGGGACGGCAGCGATTTTGCAGGCTGTCAGTTGCCGGTCCCCTCCGAGGCCAGTCGGCCCGGGGACGGCAGTCAGCCGAGGGAAGGAACCGCCGCGTGTCCGCCGCACTCTCCGACGACCTGAAGAAGCTCATCGACGACAGCCCGGTCTTCGCGACCGTGGCCACGATCCAGCCGGACGGCAGCCCGCAGCTGTCGATCACCTGGCTCACCCGGGACGGCGACGACCTGCTGATCTCCACGACGGTCGGCCGCCGCAAGGAGAAGAACCTGCGGACGGACCCGCGCATCACGGTCATGATCAACCCGGCGGACGCGCCCTACTCCTACGCCGAGGTCCGCGGCACGGCCGCACTGACCACGGAGGGCGGCCAGGAACTGATCGACGCGCTGTCGCGCAAGTACACGGGGAAGGGGTACGCGGACTTCAACCCGGCGTCGAAGGAGGACGCCGAGCGCGTCGTCGTCCGCGTCACCCCGCGCAAGGTCGTCGGCTCGATCTGAGGCGCCCCGGACGGGCCGACGGGAGGAAGGAGACCCCCGTGGGCCCGTTTCTGCGGTGTGCGCACGGCCCGTCGGTGGACCGCCGGCCCCGTCCCGGGCCGCTGTCGTCGTCCGTCATCCGACGCCGCCCGCCTTCGCGTCGAAACGGCCGGCGACCTCACCGACGCGCACCTGCGCCCGTGGGCGCGGTGTCCCTTCCGGCCGGGAGCGAGAATCCGTCGAACAGGGCGGCCATCGCCCGGTTCGCGGCCCGGGCCGGTGTGGCGCGGACCGCGAGGTCGCGGACGGCCACGGCGAGGGGGTGGGTGAGGGCGGCGACCTGGCCGGCCCGGCGGGCGCGGACGCGGATGGCGTCGGTGCGGGCGCAGCGGGCGGCGCTGTAGGCGACGAGGGCCGCCGGGACGTCCTCGGGGCCGGTGCCGGCCAGCAGATGGCCGAGGACCGCGGCGTCCTCGACGGCCTGGCAGCCGCCCTGGCCCAGGTTGGGGGTCATCGCGTGGGCCGCGTCGCCGAGCCAGGCCAGGCGCCCGTGGTGGAAGCGGGGGAGCGGGGCGGCCAGGTCGTACAGGTCGTGCTGGAGCACGGCCGCCGGGTCGATCCGCTCCAGCAGGGCCGGGATCGGGTCGTGCCAGGTGCCGTAGCGGCGCAGGAGTTCGGCGCGGACGTCGGCGGGACGGTGGCCCGTGGGTACGACGGCGGTGGCGTAGAGGTAGACCCGGCCGTCGGCGAGCGGCACCACACCGAAGCGCTCGCCGCGGCCCCAGGTCTCGGCGGTCGCCGTCCTGGCGAGGCTCGCGGCAGCGGGCAGGACCGTGCGCCAGGCGGTCTCGCCGCTGTGGCGGAGGCCGGGGTGGTCGGGGAAGTACTGGCGGCGCAGCGGGCTGTGGATGCCGTCGGCGGCGATGACGAGGTCGGCGCCGCCCAGGTCGCCGGCGTCGGTGCGGACCACGGGGGAGCCGCCGCCGTCGTCCACGGAGGTGACGGTGACGCCGTAGCGGATCGCCGTGGCGGGAAGGGCGGCGGCCAGGGCGTCGGTGAGGGCCGAGCGGTGCAGGGCGAGCGGCGGGCCGCCGAAGCGGGCGGCCAGAGCGGCGGTGTCGGCGCGGCTGAGCCAGCGGCCGTCCGGGCGGCGCAGGCCCATGGCGGCGGGGACGGCGCGGCCCGCCGAGCGGGTGATGTCGAAGCCGATGGTGTCGAAGGCGCGCAGGGCGTTGGGGGCGAGCACGATCCCGGCGCCGACTCCGGACGGCCCGGCCGCCCGCTCGCACAC
>NZ_JBSGZP010000096.1:0-15684 GCF_053611065.1 Streptomyces sp. NPDC054840 | reverse complement strand
GGCGATCCGCGCGGGCGACGTGGCGGCGACGGCGGTGCGCAAGGAGCCGGCGGCGGGCGCCGCCGCCGGGGTGCCGGGCGAGCTGCCGCGCACGAGCGCGGCGGAGACCCTGGCGACGGTGCAGGCGGCCGCGCTGACCGGGTCGGCGGTGTGGATCGGCTATGTGAACGCGGAGGGCGCGGCGAGCCAGCGGGTCATCGCGCCGGTCCGGGTGGAGGGCGGCTTCGTCACCGGGTACGACCACACGGCGGACGAGGTGCGGACGTACGCGCTGCACCGGATCACCGGTGTCGCGGAGTTGGCGGACGACCAAGTGTAGGAGCGGAGGGGGCGCGGTGGGCGCATCCGGAACCTCGTCGCCCGCACCGAAAACCGATGGTCGGCGGGATGACGAGCCGTCATCCTGGGCCCATGTCCCACGACGTACCGAACCGCCGGATCCGCGCGGCGCACACCGGCACCACCCTCACGGTCTACCAGGCCTACTCCCCCGCGCTCGGGGTGCCGGCCGCCCGCGACGGCCGCTTCCCGCCCGCGTGGAAGCGCGAGCGGATGACATGGATCAAGCCGTCGTTCCTGTGGATGATGTACCGCTGCGGCTGGGGGACCAAGGCCGGCCAGGAGACGGTGCTGGCGGTCGAGATCACCCGCGAGGGCTTCGACCGGGCTTTGCGCGAAGCCTGCCTGTCGCACTACGAGCCGGGCGTGCACGAGGACCGGACGGCTTGGCAGGAGTCCCTGCGCGCGGCACCGACCCGGGTCCAGTGGGACCCGGAGCGGGACCTGCACCTGAACCCGCTGCCGTACCGCTCGCTCCAGCTGGGCCTGTCCGGTCCGGCCTCCCGGGCGTACGCCGACGAGTGGACGGTCGCCATCCGGGATGTGACCGGGACGGTCCGGGAGATCCGCCGCCTGCTCGGGGCCGGGGACGAGGCGGGGGCGCGCGCCCTGCTGCCCGCGGAGACCCCGTACCCGGCGGAGCGGCTGTCCCACCTGGGGGCGTAGGCCGGGAGTCTGTCCGGGGGGCACAGGCCGGCGGTCCCGGTCGGTTCAGCCCCGGATGATCAGGACGGCGAATCCCGCGACGGCGCCCAGCAGCAGGGCGAGCAGGGCGTAGCGGGGCCGGCTCTCGCGCAGCACCGGAAGGTAGTGGTCGATGGCGAAGCGGCCCGGGCCGGTGAGGGTGAGGGTGACGATCGCGGCGAACAGCACCACTTCGAGTTCCACGCCCTTGGGCGGGAAGTAGGCGCTCAGGCCCCGGAGGTCGAGGACGTTGATGAAGGTGCCGGTCAGGGCCGCTCCGGCGAGCGGGGTGAGCAGACCGAGGGCGAGGCCGAGGCCGCCCAGGGTCTCGGCGAGCCCGGCGATGACCGCCATGGCGTCCCCGGCGGGGTAGCCGGCCATGGTGAAGCCCTTGCCGGTCGCGGTGAGGCCCGGGCCGCCGAACCAGCCGAAGAGCTTCATCGTGCCGTGGCCGGCCATGCTCAGGCCGACGACGAGCCGGAGCAGGAGCAGGCCGGTGTCGTGGGTGACGGTGGTGGCGGGAGCCGAGGAGGTGCTGAAGAGCGTGCGGTCCCGGCGTGTGTGCGTCATGAGGGTCCGTTCAGTGATCGCCTGACAGCGACGGCCACCGTACGACGCCCACCCCCGAGACCCCGGCGGCAACATCACCGGCCCGTCGCATCGGCCCCGCCGTCGACCCGTTCGGTCGCAGTACGAGTGCCTTCCGCCGGGACGGGTGGCGGCCGGTGGCCCGGGCCGCGAGTTCCCTGGCGGCCGCGCGCTGCCGCTGGACGGCCGGGACCGCTGCCCTCCGGCCGCCCGGCCCGGCACCCCGCCGGCGGCCCCCCGGGTGCCCCGCCGAGGCGCCGTGTTCCCAGGCCACGCCCCGTACGGCACACTGGAGGTTTGACCTGAATGAAACGGGGCGCCGCGCGTGAATGGTCCACTCATCGTCCAGAGCGACAAAACCCTCCTTCTCGAAGTCGACCACGAGCTCGCCGGAGCCGCCCGGCGTGCCATCGCCCCCTTCGCCGAGCTGGAGCGGGCCCCCGAGCACATCCACACCTACCGGATCACCCCGCTCGGCCTGTGGAACGCCCGGGCCGCCGGCCATGACGCCGAGCAGGTCGTCGACGCGCTCGTCGAGTACTCCCGCTACCCCGTCCCGCACGCGCTCCTCGTCGATGTCGCCGAGACCATGGCGCGCTACGGCCGCCTGACGCTCTCCAAGCACCCCGTGCACGGGCTGGTCCTGACCAGCACCGACCGGCCGGTGCTGGAGGAGATCCTGCGGTCCAAGAAGGTCGCCCCGCTCGTCGGCGCGCGGCTCGACGCCGACACCGTGGCGGTGCACCCCTCCGAGCGCGGGCAGATCAAGCAGACCCTGCTCAAGCTGGGCTGGCCCGCCGAGGACCTCGCCGGTTATGTGAACGGCGAGGCGCACCCGATCGACCTGGCCGAGGACGGCTGGGCCCTGCGCCCGTACCAGCAGCAGGCCGTCGAGGGCTTCTGGCACGGCGGCTCCGGCGTGGTCGTCCTGCCCTGCGGCGCCGGTAAGACGCTGGTCGGCGCCGGGGCCATGGCGATGGCCAAGGCGACGACGCTGATCCTGGTGACGAACACCGTCTCGGCCCGCCAGTGGAAGCACGAGCTGGTCAAGCGGACCTCGCTGACGGAGGACGAGATCGGCGAGTACTCCGGAACCCGCAAGGAGATCCGGCCCGTCACCATCGCCACCTACCAGGTCCTGACGACGAAGCGGAAGGGCGTCTACCCGCACCTGGAGCTCTTCGACTCCCGGGACTGGGGCCTGATCGTCTACGACGAGGTGCACCTGCTGCCCGCGCCGGTCTTCAAGTTCACCGCCGACCTGCAGGCGCGGCGCCGGCTCGGCCTGACCGCGACGCTGGTGCGCGAGGACGGGCGGGAGTCGGACGTCTTCTCCCTCATCGGGCCGAAGCGGTTCGACGCCCCGTGGAAGGAGATCGAGGCGCAGGGCTACATCGCGCCCGCCGACTGCGTGGAGGTCCGGGTCAATCTGACGGAGTCCGAGCGGCTCGCGTACGCGACCGCCGAGACGGAGGAGAAGTACCGCTTCTGCGCGACGACGGCGACGAAGCGCAAGGTCACCGAGGCGCTGGTGGCCAAGCACCGCGGTGAGCAGACCCTCGTCATCGGGCAGTACATCGACCAGCTCGACGAGCTGGGCGAGCACCTGGACGCCCCCGTCATCAAGGGCGAGACCTCCAACGCGCAGCGCGAGAAGCTCTTCAACGCCTTCCGCGAGGGCGAGATCAGCGTGCTGGTCGTCTCGAAGGTCGCGAACTTCTCCATCGACCTGCCGGAGGCCACGGTCGCCATCCAGGTGTCGGGCACCTTCGGCTCCCGCCAGGAGGAGGCCCAGCGCCTGGGCCGCGTGCTGCGGCCGAAGGCGGACGGCCACGAGGCGCGGTTCTACTCGGTCGTCGCGCGCGACACGATCGACCAGGACTTCGCGGCGCACCGCCAGCGGTTCCTCGCCGAGCAGGGGTACGCCTACCGGATCATGGACGCCGACGAGCTGCTGGCGAGCGACTGACCGCGGCACGCGCGGGCGGTCAGGACCGCGAGTAAGGGAGCGCACCAGACCCACAGCGGCGGCCAGTCCAGCACGAGGGCCCGGGCCGCGTCGGCCAGGTGCCGGGTCCAGAACTCGGCGGAGGCCTCCGGCAGGACCAGCAGCCCCAGGAGGGCGGTCGCGGCCGAGGCCGCCAGCGCGGTGAGCCCGGCGCGGACGCGGCGGGTCAGCAGGAGGTAGGCGGCGATGGCCGCCGGGGCGAGGGTGATCCCGGCGGCGACGCCCAGCGCGAAGCCCTTGCCGAGCGCGGAACGGGGCCGGCCGAGGTCCCACAGGACCAGGCAGGCGAGAGCCAGATTGATCAGCCCGGGCAGCGGTGCCTGGAACAGCGGCTGGAGCCACAGCCCGGCGATGGTGGCGGCCAGTACGGGCCCGGGCCGGGAGCGGAGTCCCGCGAGGCGGCAGGACAGGGTGATCAGCAGGGCGAGCAGACCGGCGTCGCCGAGGACGAGGACGGCCTTCAGCGCGCCGCTCGGCAGCCACGCGGCAGGCGTGAAGAGGATCGCCGCAAAGGGCGGATACGTGGCGGGCGGTCCCCACTCGGCGGCGGAGAAACCCTGGACGAGGGCGTCGGCCACCGGGATGCGCAGGGCGATGCAGAGCACGCCGAGCACCAGCAGCGAACCGGTCAGCAGCACACCGACGAAAGACGACGGCGAGCGGCTGGGAACGGGACTCCGGGTCATCCGCGTGACCCTAGTGGATCAGTGGATGTGCTGGGCGGGGCCCGAGGTCAGTGGCGTATGACGCCCGCGTCCTCGGCGTGTTCACCGAGCACGACGACACTGACGGCGGTCGCCGCGAAGATCTTGACGGCGCGCAGCATGCCGCCGAGGCCGTTGCGCGGAAGGGGGTCGGAGTCGGCGACGCCAGGACGGCCGCCCTGGAGCGAGGTGAAGGGTGCGGGGCTCATGCATCCATGGTGCGGTTTCCTGCCGTTCCGCACATCGCTCCCGGGAGCGAATCTCACGGCCCCCCGAGTCCTCCTCCCGTCGCATGCGCACCCCTGAGGGGGATACCGAGGTCTGACGCTCCCCGGTATGACACCCGTCCTGCCGGCCGTCCTGACAGCCGTCCTGCCAGCCCTCCTGGCACACCCGTCCTGCACCCGTCCGGATGCACCGGCGCCGACCGGGACGGACCCTGGGAAGGTCCGCGGTACCGGCGTCCACGCCAGGGGAGTGATCCGCATGACCCACCGTTCCCGGACGCGGCGCCTCGCGCTGCTCTCCGCATCGACAGCCCTGGTCACAGGCGGGCTGCTGCCGTCCACCGCCGCGTTCGCCGCCCCGGCACCCGCCGCCGCCACCGCCGCGCCCGCCCCCGCGCCCACACCGCCACCCGGGGAACCCTCCCAGGCCGCGGTGAAGACCACCGATCCCCCCAGCGGCATCACGGCCCAGCTTCCGGGAAAGGCCGACGTCCGCATGGGCGCCATCCCCATGGAGGGCGAGTCCGTCGACGCCCGCGTGTACGGGGTGGAGACCCCGGACGGAGCCACCGGCTTCGCCGTCTACGACATGCCCGGCGACCGGATTCCGCTGGAAGACGCCCTCAAGGCCTTCGTCGACGCGTACGGCCTGACCGGTGCCGGGACCCTGACCAGTGACAACGTCCGCAAGACGACGGTGGACGGCCGCCAAGCCCTCGACGCGAGCCTCTCCGGCGAGGACGCCGACGGGGCCGCGGTCGGCTCCATCCGCTTCATCTCCGACGACGACCATCTCGTCATGGCCCTGACCTACGGTCCCGAGGCGAAGGAGAAGGACCTGAAGGAGATGCACCAGCGGCTCCTGTCCTCCCTCCGGATCCCCTGATCCCCGCCTCCGATATTCGTTCGCGCCGCACCGCCCCGGTGGCTAGAATCTCCGCTCTTGCCGCCTCCCGCCGCCTCATCGGGGAGAGCCGCCCTCCGGCCGGAAACCGGCGGGCCATCTGTTCCGCATCCAGCAGCTGGAGGCAGTTCCGTGCCCGCGCACGCCCCCGAGACCACGCACGACGACCCGACCGCGGCCCCGGAGCCGACCGCGCCCACCGACCCGCTGGGCCGCGAACGGGCCCACCTCACCGCCTCGCGTTCCGCCCTGCGCGCCATGCGCGAGGACGTGGAGTCCCTCGACATCCGCGACGTCACCGCGAACTGGGTCAACGCGATCGTCCTCCAAGCCCAGATCGACGACCGCATCAAGGCCCTCGCCGACCTGGCCCACACCCCGCTTTTCTTCGGCCGCCTCAACTACCTGCACGCACCCGGCGCGGAGCTCGCCGAAGGCGCGGAGGGTGAGCAGTTCTACATCGGTCGCCGCCACGTCCACGACGCCGACGGCGACCCGATGGTCATCGACTGGCGCGCGCCCGTCTCCCAGCCGTTCTACCGGGCCTCCAAGACCGACCCGCAGGACATCGCGCTGCGCCGCCGCTTCGGGTACACCGGCGGCGAGCTGACGGCGTACGAGGACGAGCACCTGTCCGACCCCGGCGAGGCGGCCGCGGTCAGCAAGCTCCTCCAGCAGGAGATCGAGCGCCCTCGCGTCGGCCCCATGCGCGACATCGTCGCGACAATTCAGCCTGAACAGGATGAAATCGTCCGCTCCGGCCTCTCCGGCTCCGTCTGCGTGCAGGGCGGCCCCGGCACCGGCAAGACCGCCGTCGGCCTGCACCGGGTCGCGTACCTGCTCTACGCGCACCGCGACCGTCTCGCCCGCACGGGCACGCTCGTCATCGGGCCGAACCGTTCCTTCCTGCACTACATCGAGCAGGTCCTGCCCGCCCTGGGCGAGCTGGAGGTCAAGCAGGCCACCGTCGACGACCTGGTCGCCCGCGCGGGCCTGGAGGTACGCGGCACGGACGCCGCCGAAACCGCCGTGGTCAAGGGCGACGCCCGCATGGCGGAGGTACTGCGCCGTGCCGTCCGCTCGCACGTCACCCGCCCCACCGAGCCGCTGATGGTGGTCCGCGGCTCGCGCCGCTGGCGGGTGCCCGCGTACGAGCTGGAGGAGATGGTCGAGGAGCTGCAGAAGCGCGACATCCGCTACGGCGCCGCCCGGGAGGCCCTGCCGCAGCGCATCGCGCACGCGGTGCTCGTACGGATGGAGCAGGCGGGCGAGGCCCCCGACGACCGGGTGCAGGACGCGGTGGCGCGCAACGCGGCGGTGAAGGCGGTGGTCAAGGAGGTCTGGCCGGCCGTCGAACCGGCGAAGCTGGTCCTGCGCCTGCTGTCCGACCCCGAATTCCTCGCGCTGCACGCGGCGGACCTGCTCGCCGAGGACGAGCAGAAGCTCCTGCTGTGGCCGAAGCCGTTCCGGAGCGTGAAGTCGGCGCAGTGGTCGGCCGCGGACCTGGTCCTGATCGACGAGGCGGCGGACCTGGTGGAACGGACGCATTCGCTGGGCCACGTGGTCCTCGACGAGGCACAGGACCTGTCGCCGATGCAGTACCGGGCGGTGGGACGGCGCTGCACCACGGGCTCCGCGACGGTCCTCGGCGACCTCGCGCAGGGCACCACACCGTGGGCCACGCGCAGCTGGGACGAGGCCCTCACGCACCTGGGCAAGCCGCAGGCGGTGGTGGAGGAGCTGACGGCGGGCTTCCGCGTGCCGCGCGAGGTGATCGCCTACGCCTCCCGGCTGCTGCCGTCGATCTCGCCCGGCCTGGCTCCGGTCTCCTCGGTCCGCGAGACCCCGGGCTCGCTGCGGATCGCGGAGGTCTCCGATCCCACGGCGGCGGTGGTCGCCGCCTGCCGTGACTCTCTGACCCATGAGGGCTCGATCGGCCTGATCGCGGCGGACGCGCGGATCCCGGTGCTGGCCGACGCCCTGTCGGCTGCGGGCCTGCCGTACCTGGCGCCGGGCGAGGAGACCACCGCCGAGTCGCGGCTGACCCTCGTCCCGGCATCACTGGCGAAGGGTCTGGAGTACGACTACGTGGTCCTGGACGAGCCCACCGCGATCGTGGACGGCGAGCCGGACGAACGGACCGGCCTGCGCCGCCTGTACGTCTGCCTCACCCGAGCGGTCTCGGGCCTGACGGCCCTCCACTCGACCCCACTGCCGACCGCCCTGTCCTGACCCGCGGGCCCACTCCCTGAGGCTCCGCCCCGGCACCCCAGCCCCGCCGGCGTACTTCAGCCCCGCCGGCGTTTGAGGCGCGGGGTCCGGGGCGGAGCCCCGATACTTCAGCCCCGCCGGCGTTTGAGGCGCGGGCCGGGGCGGAGCCCCGATACTTCAGCCCCGCCGGCGTTTGAGGCGCGGGGTCCCGGGGCGGAGCCCCCGTACCTCAGCCCCGCTGGCGTTTGAGGCGCGGGGGGTCCGGAGCAGGGCCCCCGGCAGCGGCGGCCCGCCCGGCAGCCGGACCCCGTCAGGACAGGGCGGTTCGCCAGTCCGCGACGGCCGCCGCCGAGACCGGGCCACCCCACCCGGAGGGACGGGCCGCGCCGCCGATGTGGAACGCGTCGATCCCGCCCGCGCGCAGCACCGGCAGGTGCGCGAGCGTCAGCCCGCCGCCCACCAGGATCCGCGCCCCGTACCCCGGCTCACCACCCCGCGCCGCCTCCGCCAGCAGCACCGGCAGCCCGGCCTCCACCCCCGCCGCCGATCCCGCTGTGAGGTACGTGTCGAGCCCCGGCGCATCGGCCAGCGCCTTGCGCAGCTGGTCCCCGTCCGCCGCGCGGTCGATCGCCCGGTGGAAGGTCCAGCGGCAGCCGTCCAGCTCCGCGACGACCGCCTCGACCGCGGCCAGGTCGGGTGCGCCGTCGGCGTCCAGGAAGCCGAGGACGAACTCCCGCGCGCCCTCCGCCCGCAGTTCCCGTGCCACCCGGACCAGCTCGGACACGTCGCCGGCCGCGAACCCGTCCGCCCTGCGGAGCATCACGCGCAGCGGGATGTCGACCGCCGCCCTGATCGCCGCGAAGGTCTCGCGCGGCGGGGTGAGCCCGTCGGCGGCCATGTCGGTGACCAGTTCGAGTCGGTCCGCCCCACCGGCCTGGGCCGCGACCGCGTCCTCCACGTCGAGGGCGATCACCTCCAGGAGCGCACGGTTGCTCATTCGATCCCATCCTTCTTCGAAAGCTCGGGAAAACTCGGGAAACGCAGGGAAATAGGTCTAGTCCAATATTCAGAATACGGGCCTCCACCCGCCCTTCACCAGCACAATCACGCCACCCCACAATGTGCCCATGGACACAGGCACCCAGAGCAGCGACACCCACCCGGACACCGCCGACCTGCGGGCCCGCTGGCAGGCGACCGTCACCGCCGCCGGCGCCCCCGCCGACCGCGATCCCGCGCCCTACGCCGACCGCCTCCTGGCCGCCTGGGCGGAGCCGCAGCGCCGGTACCACACCACCGCGCACCTGGCCGACGTACTCGCGCGGATCGACATACTGGCCCCGCACGCCGCCGATCCGGCCGCCGTTCGGCTCGCCGCCTGGTTCCACGACGCCGTCTACCGCCCCGACCGGTCCGAGAACGAGGAGCGCAGCGCCGCCCTCGCCGAGCGCGCCCTCCCCGAGCTCGGCATCGACCCCGCGCGCACCGCCGAGGTGGCCCGCCTCGTCCGGCTCACGGTCACCCACGACCCCGACCCCGGAGACACCGACGGCGAGGCGCTCTGCGACGCGGACCTGGCCGTCCTGGCCGGTGCTCCCGGCGCCTACGCCGCCTACGTCGCCGCCGTCCGCGCCGAATACGGCTTCGTCCCGGACGACGCCTTCCGCACCGGCCGCGCCGCCGTACTGCGCCAGCTGCTCGACCTGCCCCGGCTCTTCCGCACGCCCTACGGGGCCACGCACTGGGAGGCCCCGGCCCGCGCCAATCTCGCCGCCGAGCTCGCCACTCTCGTCCCGTAGGGAATTCGATCGCGTTCGCGCCGGTTGGTGACAGTCATGCCCGCAGCAGCCGCACGCCCCCGCATGCCCGTCGCCGTCTACGTCCTCGGACTGTCCGTGTTCGCGCTCGGGACCAGCGAATTCATGCTCTCCGGGCTGCTGCCACCCATCGCGGAGGACATGGGCGTCACCATCCCGCAGGCGGGCCTGCTCATATCCGCGTTCGCGATCGGCATGGTCGTGGGCGCGCCGCTGCTGGCCGTGGCGACCCTGCGGCTCCCGCGCCGCACCACCCTCGTCTCCCTCATCAGCCTCTTCGGCCTCGGGCAGGTCGCGGGCGCGCTGGCCCCCTCGTACGAGCTCCTCTTCGCCTCCCGCGTGGTCTCCGCGTTCGCCTGCGCCGGCTTCTGGGCCGTGGGCGCGGCGGTGGCCATCGCCATGGTCGACAAGGACCAGCGGGCCCGTGCGATGGCCGTCATGATCGGCGGCCTGTCCATCGCCAACGTCCTGGGCGTCCCCGCCGGCGCCTTCCTCGGCGAGCACCTGGGCTGGCGCTCCGCCTTCTGGTCGGTCGCCGCCGCCTCCGCGATCGCCCTCGCCGGCATCCTGGCGCTGATCCCGCCGATCCCGCTGCCCGCCGAGAAGCCCTCGCTCGGGCGCGAGCTGCGCATCTACCGCGACCGCCAGGTGTGGCTCTCCATCGGCATCACCGCGCTGGCCGCGGGCGGCGTCTTCTGCGCCTTCAGCTACCTGTCACCGCTGCTCACGGATGTGGCCGGGCTCGACTCGCAGTGGGTCCCGTGGATCCTCGGCCTCTTCGGCATCGGCGCGCTGGCCGGCACCACCGTCGGCGGCCGGGTCGCCGACGCGCACCTGTTCGGCGTGATGATCTGGGGCATCACCGCCTCCACCGTCTTCCTCACCGCCCTCGCCCTGCTGGCCTCCACCGCCGCCGCGACGATCGCCCTCGCCTTCCTGCTCGGCTTCTCGGCCTTCTTCACCGCCCCGGCGCTCAACGCCCGCATGTTCAACGTGGCCGGCGCCGCCCCGACCCTGGCCGGCGCCACGACCACGGCCGCCTTCAACCTCGGCAACACCGGCGGCCCCTGGCTGGGCGGCACCGTCATCGACGCCGGCCTGGGCTTCGCGGCCACCGCCTGGGCGGGCGCCGCCATGACCGTCACCGCGATCGCCCTCACCGCGCTCGCCCTGCGCCTGGACCGCCGTACGCGCCCGCACGCGACCCGGGTCGTCGCCTCTTCCGCGGCTGCGCCCACCACGGCACCTGTCAGCGCCTGAGGGCCGGCCCGGGTGGGGATGGGCTCTGTCCCGGGTGACACCGGAGCCTGTGTTCGCACGCGCACACGCCGCGAGGGGGTCGTCCGCGCCCCCGGTCGCCGCCGCCGAGCCGGGTTCCTACGATGGGAAAGTCCGCTCGGGGAGCTGGGGACCGCTCGGGGACGTGCGTCAGAGGAGATCCTCCATGAGCCGGTACCGGACGCCCACCGTCCTGGCAGCCGCTTCGCTGCTGCTGACCGCGCTGTGCGCGGGCCAGGCCCCCGCGGCCGCCCCGCCGGGCCGGGTCGGCATCGATCCCGTGACCGCCGAGAAACTCGACGACGCGATCACCGCGGCCATGCGCAGGGCCGACATCCCCGGCGTGGGCGTCGGACTGTGGATCGACGGCGAGGACTCCTACGTGCGCGCCTTCGGCACCTCCGACAAGGCCACCGGCGTCCCCATCAAGACCGACATGCACACCCGCATCGGCAGCGTGACCAAGACCTTCGCCGTCACCGCCGTCCTCCAGCTCGTGGACGACGGGAAGGTGCGGCTCGACGAGCCGATCTCGACGTACCTCGACGGCGTGCCCGGCGGCGACAAGATCACCGTCCGGCAGCTCGCCGACATGCGCAGCGGCCTCTACAACTACACCGAGGACCCGCGCTGGCAGGCCACCTTCAAGGCCGATCCGCACCGGTCCTGGACCCCGCAGGAGCTGCTGGACATCGCCTTCAAGCACCCTGCGGACTTCCCGCCCGGCGCGCGCTGGGAGTACTCCAACACCAACACCATCCTGCTCGGCCTGCTCGTCGAGAAGGCCGGTGGGCAGCCCCTGCACACCTACCTGGAGCAGAACGTCTTCGAACCGGCCGGCCTGGACGCGACCTCGCTGCCGACCGGCGCGGAGATCGCCTCCCCGTACGTGCACGGCTACACGAACGTCACCCCGGACGGCGCGACCGTCGACGCCTCCACCTGGAACCCGTCCTGGGGCTGGGCGGCCGGCGCGATGATCTCTACTATGGACGACCTGCACGCCTGGGTCCCGACCCTGGTCACCGGGAAGCTCCCCGACGGCGGCCGGCTGTTGGAGCCGGGCACCCAGGCCCAGCGGATGCGCATGCTGCCCACCGGGCACGCCGACGTGGGCTACGGGCTCGGTATCGCCGAGCTCGACGGCTGGATCGGGCACAACGGCGAGCTGCCCGGGTACGAGACCATCGCCGTCCGGCTGCCGCAGGCCCGCGCCACCCTGGTGATCGTGGTGAACTCCGACACCGACGGGAAGTTCGGCAGCCTCAGCTCCCTCATCGCCAACACCGTCACCAAGATCGCGACCCCGGAACACGTCTGGGAACTCCCGTCGGTGGCCCAGCCCAACACCGTCCCGGAACCGTCCGCCCCGTCGACCCCCGCCCCGACCTCGAAGCCGGGCTCGTAGGAAGCGACCAGACGGCCCGCCGGGCCCGCGGCCCGGGTCATGCGCTGTCGAGGACGAGAGGTCCACGGCCACCAGGGGTTTCCAGAGCTCGTTGGCCGGGCAGTCGCCCAGCCCCTGGGCGGTGCATTCGATCATCGGGTCGGCGACGTTCTCGGCGGTGCATCGCTTCATGGGGCGAGCTGACCGTGAGGTTCCTCGGTGGCTGGGGGTGCGTCGTGCCCGGGACCGCAGCCGCCGCAGGTGCCCGGTTCCGGGCCGCGGAAGGCGCGGTCGCACATCTCGCAGTTGTGGAGCGGGTGCCTGACGAGGTCCGAGGACGCTTCTCGGACACTGAACGGCGGCATCGGCGGGAGCTGGGCGGCGAGGCGGTGGGCCAGGAGGGCGGCCGGGCGGTGCAGCGGCTCCGACGGCAGGTCGGCGATCAGGGCGTGGTGCACGGCGCTCGGGGGCAGATCACGCTCCAGCCAGGCCACGACTCCGGGGGCGAGGTGCTCGACCTCCGTGACGGAGAGCAGGAGGCGGGGATCCCCCCGGCGAAGGCCGGCGAGGACCTCGATGGCGGACCGGAGCAGGTCAGGAGCGGGGTACGCGGGCTGCGGTACGGCGGGCAGGGCGCGGCGCGGCGGCTCGCCCTCCCGGCGGCCGGGGCGCTGGGGCTTCGGTTTCGGCCTCGGCCTCGGCCCGTCCATGGCGCCGGACCGGCCCGGCTGGTTGCAGGAGACCGTGCGGGTGACGACCTGGCCAGTGCTGGTGCGCTCGCAGGTGCGGCGCAGATAGCCGTGGGCCTCCAGTTCCCGCAGGGCGGTGGCGATCCGGGTCTTCCCCTCGGGGAAGCGGGCGGCGAGGGTTTTGATGTCGACGAACGCGCCGGTGGGAAGGGACTGGATGTGGACGGCCAGGCCGATGGCCAGCAGCGACAGCTCGGCGTGCTGGGCGAGGTGGTTGCCGATCACCGTGAAGCGGGCGGTGTGGCGGGCGTTGTCGTGGATGACACCGCCCGAGCGTGTGCTCGCACGGGTGCGCCGGGAAGGGTGGTTTTCCCCGTCGTTACGGGACTGGGCGTGCGGGCGCACGCTAATGTTCTGGATATCCATCGGGAAGGCCGACTTCCTCGGTGGTCAGGCCCCCGCACTGGGATTCGCAGTCCCGGCGGGGGCCGACGCATGTCAACGGTGATGTGATCTGTCGCGCTGAGCGTAGATCAGGCAACCCATCCCGAAGCCAGCCAAGTTGGGGTTTTTCACTCAAGCGAGTGAGCGTGCACGGTGGGCGGGAGGGGTGGGGTTTGGTGCGGTCCTTTCCCCTCGTGTCTTGGGTATGGGGATCGCCCCTGCCACCGGAGCCCCACCGGGCGGGCTCCGGTGCGTGATGGGTTTCCGCAGGTCAGAGGCGCGGCAGGTCGAGTTCACCCCGTACGGTCTTCCGGGGGACGGGACCGAGTCCGACCAGCCGGCGGTCGGCGAGCGCCTTGACGAGGAGCAGGCCGGCATCCGGCCGTGAGTGGCGGCGGTCGCGGTGAAGCTGCTACGACGCCGGCCGGCCCTTCGGGCGGCGCAGGCCCGCCGCGGTGAGGCGGCGGACGAGTTCTTTGCTGCCGATCTCCACGGCACCGGCGCCGACCGCGTCCGCGTACCGGTACGAGGGCACGTCGTAGTGGTCCCGCTCGAAGGCCCGCGGCGGACAGCCGATGCCCGCCGCGAAGGCGTGCAGTTCCTCGTACGAGACGTCGCTGACCAGGTGCGACCACATGCGGCCGTGGCCCGGCCAGGTCGGCGGGTCGATGTAGACGGTCACCGGCGGCTCACCGGAGGCCGAGGACCGGGCCCAGGCCGCCGATCGCGGCCACCTTCACGCCCGCCTCCGAGCACACCCAGTGGGGGTCGGGTCCCAGCTCCGGTTCCACGTCCAGCGCGTGCGGCTCGCCCTGGCCGCAAACCGGGCACAGCGGCCATCGTCCGTACTTCTCCAGCAGCGCGTCCTTCACGTCCTGAGCGACGAGTCCGGCAAGGTAGTCGACACCCTCCGGCCACTGCTCCACCCACCACCGGCGGTGCGTGACCGAGTCCTCGACGAGGGAGACGACATCTGCTTCGGCGACCTCACCGGCGGCGAGATCGGCGAGAACGAGGGCACGGGCGACGTGCAGCGCCTGTTCCAGGGGGGTCGCGTGGTCCATGCGCCCATTGTGGACCCGCCAGGGCCCGGTGATGAAGGCCCTCTTTCCGAGGGCCCAATGGCGTATTGACCGAGCCTCGCCATGAAAATAAATTTCAGGAGTGAGCCAGAACGCGAAGGAAACCGCCAGCCACTCGCCCGTCCCCGGGGAAAGCCCCGCCTCCAGCCCCGTGTCCGATCCCGCCCCGGGCCCCGCCCCGGCTCCCCCACCCCACGCCCTCCGGGCCCGGATCCGCAGCCTCGGCCCGTCCATGACCCGTTCCGTACAGGCCGTCGCCGACGCCGTCGCCGCCGATCCGGCCGCCTGCGCCCGGCTCACCGTCTCCGCCCTCGCCGAGCACACGGGCACCAGCGAGGCCACCGTCGTGCGCACCGCACGCCTCCTCGGCTACCCCGGCTACCGCGACCTGCGCCTCGCGCTCGCCGCCCTCGCCGCCCAGCAGGAATCCGGCGCCGCCCCCGCCGTCGCCGTCGACATAGCCGTCGACGACCCGCTCGCGGACGTCGTCGCCAAGCTGGCCAACGAGGAGGCGCAGACCCTCACCGACACCGCCGCCGCCCTCGACCTCACCCAGCTCGCCGCCGCCGTCGCCGCGCTCGCCACCGCCCGCCGCATCGACATCTACGGCATCGGCGCCTCCGCCCTCGTCGGCCAGGACCTCGCCCAGAAGCTGCTGCGCATCGGCCTCATCGCCCACGCCCACAGCGATCCCCACCTGGCCGTCACCAACGCCGTCCAGCTCCGCCCCGGCGACGTCGCCATCGCGATCACCCACTCCGGCACCACCGGCGACGTGATCGAACCGCTGCGCACCGCATTCGAACGCGGCGCCACCACCCTCGCCCTCACCGGCCGCCCGAACAGCCCCGTCACCCGCCACGCCGACCTCGTACTGGCCACCTCCGCCGCCCGCGAGACCCAGCTGCGCCCGGCCGCCATGTCCAGCCGCACCAGCCAGCTGCTCGTCGTCGACTGCCTCTTCGTCGGCGTCGCCCAACACACCTACGAAACCGCCGCGCCCGCCCTCGCCGCCTCGTACGAGGCCCTCACCCACCGCCACACCGCCCGCTGACACACCGAACCCCGCCACATCAGCCGCGCCACACCGAGCCCCGCCACAACCAGCCCCGCCGACGACCGAGACGCGAGGTCCGAGGGCGCAGCCCCGCCACCACCAGCCCCGCCGACGACCGAGACGTGAGGTCCGAGGGCGCAGCCCCGCCACAACCAGCCCCGCCGACGACCGAGACGCGAGGTCCGAGGGCGCAGCCCCGCCACAACCAGCCCCGCCGACGATCGAAACGCGGGGCCAGGGGGCGGAGCCCCGCCACAACCAGCCC